>JASJEH010000117.1 GCA_030064755.1 Methyloceanibacter sp.
GACCGGCTTGCCGTGGGATGGCGACTCGGCCACGCGCACGTTCCGCGGAATGACCGTCGTGTAGACTTTGTCCCCGAGCACGTCCCGCACGTCTTGGACCACCTGGTCCGAAAGGCTAGTGCGCTGATCGTACATCGTCAGCACGACGCCGTGGATTCGCAGCTTCGGGTTAAGACGTCCGCGAATTTCCTCAACCGTGCTCAAGAGCTGCGCCAAACCCTCGAGGGCAAAGAACTCGCATTGCAGCGGTACCAGGACGGCATCGGCGGCGGCGAGCGCGTTCAAGGTGAGCAGATTCAGAGATGGCGGACAGTCGATGAGAACGTAGGTGGTCCGCGCATCGTCGCTTTCATTCGCAACAAGTTCGGCAAAACAATCGCGCAGGCGATAGTGCTTGCCGCTGGCCTCCCCGACCTCTCGCTCGAAGGACATCAGATCGATAGTCGCTGGAACAATCGACAGACGCGGCACATGGGTCGACACTTTGGCGTCCACGATTGAGGTGTCGCCCGTCAGGACATCGAACGTTGAGTGTTCGCGCTGTTCGATGCCCAGCCCCGTGGAGGCATTGCCTTGCGGATCGAGATCGATGATCAGCACGCGCTCGCCGACGGCGGCGAGGGCCGTGCCGAGATTGATCGCGGTGGTGGTCTTGCCAACGCCGCCTTTTTGATTCGCGAGGGCGAGGATGCGCATGGTGTTCCGGCTCATGCGTGCCTCCGCCGCAAGTTTGTGATCTCGACGATCCGCGCATCGTCGGCCGTCAGACTGGGATGGCAGGCGCAATCGAAGCTCCACCGATCCTTGGCAGCCTTGATTTCGGCGTCTGTTTCGCGACCTTTCAGAAAGATCCCCCGGGTTTCCTCTCGCATGAACGGTTCTGCGAGCTCCAGCAGACGGGGCAGCGGCGCGAGTGCACGGGCGCTGACCACATCTGGTCTTAGGCTTTGGGCGTTTTCGGCGAACTGTTCAATACGCATCGCGTGAATGTCCACAGGGGCCTTGAGCGTCCGGACGACCTGGCCGAGGAACGCACACTTTTTCTGATTCGATTCAACGAGGTGCATGCGGAAGTCCGGATCGCCGCTTCGCAGGATGGCGACGACCAATCCTGGGAAGCCGCCGCCGGAACCCAGATCGAGCCAGAGTCGCGCGTTCGGCGCAAGCCCCGAGAGTTGTGCTGAGTCGGCCATATGGCGGCTCCAGACGTCCGGAAGCGTCGATTGTGCGACAAGATTCGTTGTTTTCTGCCAGTGCTCCAAGAGCTCCACATAGCGCTCTAGGCTGTGGATTGTTTCATGTGAAACTTGAAAGGTTTCGGCGAACGATTCCGCACGTGAGGCGAGGGTGCCGCGCTTACTGGCGGCACTCATGCACTTTTCGCCGACGCGCCCTTTTTCACGTGCGCCAAAAGCAGCATCAACGCCGCCGGGGTCATGCCGTCGAGCCGCGCTGCCTGCCCGAGACTTGCGGGTTTGTGCCGGGTCAGCTTCTGGCGTAACTCATTTGAAAGCCCGGGAAGCGCGTCGTACGCGAAATCCGCTGGAATGGCGATTGCTTCGTCTTTCCTGAACGCGGCCACATCCATCTCCTGCCGCGAGGTATAGACCGCATAGCGCGCGTCGATTGCGAGCTGACTGGCGATCACCGGATCGAGCGTAGCGATTTCGGGCCAGATCTGCCCAAGGCGCGGAATGTCGATCTCCGGATAGCTTAAGAGGTCGAAGGCGCTGCGTTTACGCCCATCGCGGTTGATCGAGAGGCCTGCCTTGCCCGCTTGGTTCGGTGTCAATGTCAGGCTGCGGAGGAGTTCCGCGCCAGCTTCAAGTCTGGCCGCCTTCGCCTCATACGCTCGACGGCGGGTCTCGCCCACACAGCCGGCGGCGATCCCCAAGGGGGTCAGGCGCTGATCCGCATTGTCCGCCCGCAGCATCAGCCGGTACTCGGCGCGCGAGGTGAACATGCGATAGGGCTCCGTCACGCCCCGCGTCACGAGATCGTCGATCATGACCCCGAGATAGCCGTCAGCCCGCGTCACCGTGAAGCGATCCTGACCGCCACCAGCAACCTTTGCCGCGTTCAGTCCGGCGATCAGACCCTGGGCGCCCGCCTCCTCGTAGCCCGTCGTGCCATTGATTTGGCCGGCGAGGAAAAGACCGCCCAAAGCCTTCGTCTCAAGACTCGGATGAAGCTCGCGCGGATCCACATAGTCGTACTCGATGGCGTAGCCCGGGCGTTTCACGTGAACATTCTCAAGACCGGCAATGGTCTTGAGGAACATGTGCTGCACATCCTCGGGCAGGGACGTCGAGATGCCATTGGGATAGACGGTATCGTCGTCGAGGCCCTCGGGCTCCAGAAAGATCTGATGGCTCGCACGATCCTTGAAGCGGACGACCTTATCCTCGATGGACGGACAGTACCGTGGGCCGACGCTGTCGATCGCTCCCGAGTACATTGGCGCCCGCGCGAGGTTCTCTTCGATGATTCTATGAGTCTCTTCAGACGTATAGGTGATGTGACAGGGGATCTGCGGCGTCGTGATCGTCTCGGTCAGAAACGAGAACGGGACGGGCGGCGTGTCACCCGGCTGCTCCTGCAAGCGGCCCCACTCGATCGTCTTGCCGTCGAGACGCGGCGGCGTCCCCGTCTTCAAACGGCCCATGCGAAGCCCGAGGCTATAGAGCCGATCGGAGAGCCCTAGAGCTGGCGCCTCGCCCATGCGGCCAGCCGGGATGCGCGTGTCGCCGATATGGATGAGCCCCCGCAGGAACGTGCCTGTGGTCAGGACAATAGCGCCCGCGATAAGGCGGCGGCCGTCTCCTGCGACAATGCCCGAGACGCGCCCGCTCTCGACAATGAGATCCTCGGCGGCCGCCTCGATCACATCGAGATTGGCCGTCGCCGCGATCGCGGCCTGCATAGCCTCGCGGTAGAGCTTGCGATCGGCTTGTGCCCGCGGGCCTTGGACTGCCGGCCCCTTGCTCCGGTTCAGCACCCGGAACTGGATACCCGCCGCATCGGCCACCCGGCCCATCAACCCATCGAGCGCATCGATCTCGCGCACCAGATGGCCCTTGCCCAGCCCGCCAATGGCCGGATTGCACGACATCTCGCCAATGGAGGCGGCGCTATGGGTGACCAGCGCCGTGTGCGCACCAAGACGCGCGGCCGCCGACGCGGCCTCGCAGCCAGCATGGCCACCGCCAATGACGATCACGTCGTAGGAGTTGTTTGAGGGCGCATCGCTCATGGGCGCTAAGTAGTCGCTCCAACGCCTGCCGTCAAAGCACTGGCGTTGTGAAAGCCAGGCGGCGCCGATGTTTCACGTGAATCAGTTCCCCGGCCTGCTGCAGGGACGTTTCACGTGAATCAATCGCCGCGTCACTTGCCGATGCAGAACTCTGAAAAGATCGCGCCAAGGACTTCCTCGACATCGATTCGACCTGTCAGGCGCCCCAAATGATGCGCGGCGATACGGAGATCCTCGGCGCGCAGCTCCGCATCGAGATCATGATTAACAAAACGTTTCAGAGCGTCTCGAACTGAAACAAGTTCGATCCGATGCCGCGTCCGGGTTATTGGGGAGGCACCTCTTACGTCTAAACCATCCTTGGACCGTTGCCCCAGCGCCGCGAGGAGAGTGCCGAGTCCCTGTCCCGTCTTTGCGGAGACGGCCAACGCCGCCCCCTGGATCGGATCGACGATCAGATCGATCTTGTTGACCACCGCCAGGACCGGCACATCCCCAAAGTCCGGCGAGGACTTAGGCACGGGCTTAGGCCCGAGATGGGCACCGTCAACGATCCAAAGCACAAGGTCAGCACCGCACGCCCGCGACACCGCACGCCGCATGCCCTCGCTTTCGATTTCACCGCCGCCATCTCGAAGCCCTGCCGTGTCCGCGACGATCACCGGCACGCCGCCGATATCCAAGTGCACTTCGATCACATCGCGCGTGGTGCCGGCTTCTTCAGACACGATCGCGACATCACGCTTTGCCAGGGCATTCAGAATCGACGACTTCCCTGCATTGGGTGGTCCGGCGATGACGACCTGGAACCCATCGCGGAGCCGCTCGCCACTCTCATCGGCGAGGTGGGTCTCAACCTCCCGCAGGAGCGGCCGGACAACGTCCTCGGCTTGGCGGGTAGCATCCGCCGCGACATCGGCTTCGTCGGAGAAATCCAGCCCCGCCTCCATAAGGCTTTGCGCTTTCAGCAACACCGACCGCCAGCCCTCGAAAAGGCGCCGTAAGCCGCCCTCCGATTGCGCCAAGGCCTGCCGGCGCTGGGCTTCCGTCTCGGCACTGACCAAATCCGCGAGGCCCTCGACCTCGGTGAGATCCAGCTTGCCATTCTCAAAGGCGCGCCGCGCAAACTCGCCTGGCTCAGCGAGCCGTGTGCCCGGCGTTGCAAGGACAGCGTCAACGATAGCCCTCACCACAGCGCGCCCGCCATGGACTTGAAGCTCGGCCATGTCCTCGCCGCTAAAGCTGGCAGGGGCCGGGAACCACAGCACCAAGCCCTTATCGATCTTACCAATGCGCCGAAGGCTTGCTTCACGTGGAACAGGGAGCGATCCTGTGAGGTTCTCCAATACCACACGCGTCTTAGGCCCCGAGATCCGGATGACCGCAATGGCTGCAGTCCCGGCGCCGGAGGCAAGAGCGACAATGGTCTCGCCCGACTGCGGCAACGCAACCTCACGAGACTCGTGATGCATTTGGGTATGCTTCATAGTCTATCGTACTCAGGCGCGGGTGGATCGGAAGGCAGGATGAGCGACAGCGACGGAAACAAACTGGGCAGCGAGACGAGCCCTTATCTTCGGCAACATAAGGACAATCCAGTGCATTGGCGCCCCTGGGGCACCGAAGCTTTTGAGGAGGCCAAGCGCACGGGCAAACCCGTGCTCCTCTCCGTCGGCTATGCCGCCTGTCATTGGTGTCATGTCATGGCCCATGAGAGTTTCGAAGATGCCGACACCGCCGACGTCATGAACGAGCTGTTCGTCAACATCAAGGTCGATCGGGAAGAGCGCCCCGACGTGGACACGATCTATATGAACGCGCTCCACATGATTGGCGAGCAGGGCGGCTGGCCCTTGACCATGTTCCTGACCCCCGACGCAGAACCCTTTTGGGGCGGCACTTACTTTCCGAAAATGCAACGCTTCGGCCGCCCGGCCTTCGTGGACGTACTCCGTACCGTCGCGCATACCTTTCACGAGCAGCCGCAGAAGGTCCAGACCAATGCGGAGGCGCTCCGCTCCCGGCTCGAACCCACAAAGGTCGGGGGTGACAGCGTCGCCCTGAACGACGCGACCCTAGACAACTGGACCCGCCGCTTCTTGCAGGCCGTGGATCCTCAAACAGGCGGCACGCGCGGCGCCCCAAAATTCCCGCAAAGCAATTTCTTCTCGCTGCTTTGGCGCGCCGGGATTCGCTACGACGTCGAGTCCTTGCGCGAGGCGGTCAACCTCACGCTCACCCATATTTGCCAGGGTGGCATCTACGACCATGTGGGCGGCGGCTTTGCGCGCTACAGCGTCGACGACGAATGGCTCGTCCCCCATTTCGAGAAGATGCTCTACGACAACGCGCTGCTCGTCGAGCTCATGACCGAGGCTTGGCGCGAAACCAAGTCGCCGCTCTATCAACGGCGAATCGAAGAGACCGTCGACTGGCTCTTGCGAGAAATGGTGACGGAAGGCGGTGGCTTTGCAGCCTCCCTCGATGCGGATTCGGAAGGCGAGGAAGGCAAGTTCTATGTGTGGGACTATGACGAGGTGAAAGAACTTCTTGAGCCGGATGACTTCAAACTCTTCGCCGAGATCTACGACATCACGCCCGATGGCAATTTCGAAGGCAAGAACATCCCTAATCGTCTGCATACGGTTCAATTGCGCGACGAAGATACCGAGGCGCGGCTACAAGAGATGTTGCAAACATTGTTCAAACGCCGCTCCATCCGTATACGCCCTGGTTTCGACGACAAGGTGCTCGCCGACTGGAATGGCCTGATGATCGCGGCGCTAGCAAACGCATCAACAGCCTTCGACAAACCCGAGTGGCTTGAGGCGGCAGAGGCCGCGTTCGATTTCGTCTTTACACGGATGAGTATGGGCGTGCGCCTGATCCATTCGTATAGAGAAGGTCCCGGTAGCGCACCGGCCACGGCCAGCGACTACGCCAATATGATCCGCGCGGCGCTCAGCCTCGCGAACGCCACCAACAATCCGGAATATGTGGAGCAGGCCGCCGCCTGGGCCCATGTGCTCGACACCCATTACTGGTCGGAAGACCTCGGCGGCTATCACCTGGCGGCAGACGATACGGACGACATTATCGTCCGTCCCCTGAATGCCATGGACGACGCCACGCCAAATGCTAATGCGATGATGGTGTCCAACCTCTCAGCATTGGCTTCCTGGACCGGCGATAATGCGTATACAGATCGTGCCGAGAAGATCATCACATCCTTCGGCCCCGCCATCACCGCGAACCCGGTCGGCCATTCAGGCATGCTGGGGGCGGCGCTCGACCGGCTGGCGCCCGCGCTCATTGTGCTCATGGTGCCGGAAGGCGGCGACCCCGCCGCGATGCGCGCAGCCTTGCGCGATGTGTCCCTGCCCAATGTGGTGATCGATGAAGTCTGGGCCGACGAGACGCTGCCGTCCACCTCGCCCGCCGCTGGCAAGACCGTCGTGGACAACACGACCACGGCTTATGTCTGCATCGGCCCGCAATGCTCGTTGCCGGTCACGGAACCCGAAAGGCTCGTGGAGACGGCCCGCGGGGCTCGGGTTGCGAAGACAGCCTGAGGCAGCCCTTACGTATTCATCGAGTCGAAAAACTCGTTGTTGTTCTTGGTCTGCCTCAGCTTGCCGTCTCGCTCCTTCGTCACCCTCGGGCTTGTCCCGAGGGTCCACTAGGGCCTTGCCACAGTTGCCGAGTCCCTAATGGATTGCCACCCGGGTCCGGCTCTGCCGGCCCGGGCGCAGGCTCAAGTCAAG
>JASJEH010000118.1 GCA_030064755.1 Methyloceanibacter sp.
TGTTTTCGTCTCCAAGAAGGGCCGCAAAGCTGGCCTCGGAATCGAAGCGTGGCAAGCACAGCCAGTCTATAGAGCCATTGCGCCCGACCAGCGCGGCCGTCTCGCAGTCGCCAATCATGGCGTAGTCTTCGATCAGTAGGGACATGCCGGCGTGACTCTAAAGCCCTGGGCTTGATTGCATCAAGCCGCCATCGACCATGACGGACGTGGCCGTCATGTAGCTCGCACCGTCGCCTGCAAGAAAGGCAACGACTGTCGCGATCTCCGACGGTTTGGCCATTCGGCCAAGCGGGATCGCAGCATCAAGTTTCTTGAGCTTTGCCGGGTCGTCCATCGTGCTTGTGTTGATCGGCGTTTCAATCGCGCCTGGCCCGACTCCGACTATCAGAATGTTGTGCGGTGCAAGCTCCACACCCGCGGTGCGAGTCAACATTCGCATGCCTCCTTTCGAGAGGCAGTAAGGCGTATTACCTGGCATTGGCCAGTCTTCATGGACTGAGGTGATGTTGATGATGCGTCCACCGCCGCCTTGAGCGATCATCTGTTTCGCCGCTAGTTGCGTTGCAAAGAACGCGCTCTTCAAATTGATCTTCATGACCGCGTCATATTGATCCTCGGTGGTATCGAGGACGGACGTGCGCGTCTCGATGCCGGCATTGTTCACCAAGATGTCCAGCCGGCCGAACTTGGCGACGGCAGCGCCGATCATTTTCTCCAGGTCGCCGATCTGGCTGACATCCGCCTCGATCCCTGTGCACTTGTCTCCGAGCGCGGCGACTTTCTGTTCGAGCGCGTCCGTCGCTTCGGGGTGAGCGACATAGTCGATGACAATGTTGACGCCATGTTTTGCCAGCTCAAGAACGATCGCCTTGCCGATACCCGTATTGCCGCCAGTGACGATCGCAACCTTGTTCTTCAGGGACATTTACAGTCTCCATCTAGGGAAGGTTCTTACACTCTAGCAACGCTGTAACCGGAACGACACGAACGCGAAGTCAATTGATCCGAGTCCAAACTAGACATCGTGGACCGCATCGGCAACGGTACTGATGCGCAAAAATCTGCCGAATCAACAGGTCCATCGGCCAACCGAACGACTGAGACGCCAGAGGAGTGCATCATGTCCGCCCAGTATGACGTGATCGTTGTCGGCAGCGGAGCCGGAGGGGCGAGCGTGGCCTACAAGCTCACGCTTGCAGGCAAGCGGGTACTCCTCCTTGAGAAGGGGCCATTTCTGCCGCGAAATGCCTCCACGCTGGATGTGCGCAAAGTCTTTGTGGAAGGCGTCTTCAAGAATCATGAGCCCTGGCTCGACAGCAAGGGCAAGGAATTCGTCCCCGGCGAGTTCTACAACGTCGGCGGAAAGACCAAGTGGTATGGCGCGGCGCTGTTTCGCTTTCGCCCCGTCGAGTTCGAGGCCGAACCGGACTTTGATCTGCTCGGTTGGCCGTTCGGTTACGAGGAATTGAAGCCTTACTACGACGAAGCAACGGACTTCCTGCGGATCACAACGTTCAAGAATGAGCCGCAGCTTCAGGCTCTGCTCGACAAGATCACAACAGCCGACCCGGGATGGGAGTTGCATCCACTCCCGCTCGGTTTGTCTCATGACATCGTCAATCATCCAGAGGAGGCAAAGCACTTCGACGGGTTTGCTTCGCCCTCGGGCTTAAAGTCGGATTCCGAGCGCAATCTGATCGATCACATTCGCGACAAACCCAACTTCGCGCTAATCGCAGGCGATCCCGTGTCCGCGCTCGTTGCCGCACCGGATGACGCGCGTAGAATCGTCGGCGTTCAATGCTCGGACGGATCTACCTACGAGGCGAAGGCCGTCGTACTCGCTGCAGGGGCGATGAGTTCGCCCCGCATTCTAGAGGATCACTTGCGCGTCAGCGGCTTCGGTCTTGAGTGCGGGGATCTTCTAGGCGCCAATTTCAAGATGCACATCAACTCCGCCGTGCTCGGCTTCTCGCCATTCACGGATCACGACGTGCTGCGCAAGACGGCCGTGCTGTACAATGATCGCTTCCCGCATTCCTCAATGCAGTGTCTTGGTTGGATCGACGCGGAACTACTGGCTGCACAAGTGCCGCCCGAGGTCCCGGGCTTCGTGGACAAGCTGCTCGGCAGGAGGGCTATTGGCTTCTGGGCCACGACCGAGGACTCATCCTGCCCCCAAAACCGTATCATCTCCGGTGGCCCCGGCGGCACACCCATCATGGACTACAGCCTCGATCGCATCCCCCATTCGGTGAAGGAGCATCATGCTTTGATCGATGCCTGGATCGAGCGCCTGTTAGGAGCGGGGCTTGTCGGCTTCGAGAAGTATATGGGGATGGCAGGGACCGCACATGCGCTTGGCAGTATGGTCACCGGCCACGATCCAACGCAGTCGGTCGTCGACCCCCACGGCAGGGTTCACGGGATGGAGAACCTGTATGTCGGTGACGGGAGCCCCTTGCCTCGCGCAAGCCGTGTGAACCCGTCTCTAACCATCTATGCGTGGGGGCTTCGCCTTGGCGCACATTTGGCAGGGAAATAGCTTGGCGGGAAAATAGATGCCTGCGCGCAAATTGCTACTTCCTGCCGCACGTCTCGTAGCGCTAACTTCAGGCCTCGACGGCGGATCGCGGGGGATGCTAAGGCAGCCCCCGATCGGAGCGGGCCCAAGGGAAGGCTGATGCAGGACGCAGGGGTGAACGAGCACGACGCGGAACTGGCTGAAGCAAGCTGGTATCTGAGCCGGGATGGCCAACAGCATGGACCGCTCTCGGACCGCGAATTGTCCTTGTTTGCCGAGGGCGGCAACTTTCAGCCCGGCGACCTTTTGTGGACGGCGGGCCTAGACGAGTGGAAGCCCGCCGACGCGATATTTGGGCTTGCGCAAGCCGACGGCGAGGACGATGCCCTCGACGAGCCAGCGGAACAGGACATTGTAAACATCTCCGAAGCGGGAAACGACGCCACTTTGGCGGCCGACGCGGTCTCCGGGGGCGCGGATGTCGCGGCTCCACTGTCCGATATCAGCGCTGACGCTCCGGCCCCGCGTCAGGTTGGACTTGAGGATGATCCTCTGTTCGACGATCCGCTAGACGATCATGTTGGCGCACTCGCGAAAGCGTTGCGCGGAGAGGCCGAGCCAGCCAAGTTGTCGTTCCAGCAGCAGCTGATCGCCGACATCAGGACATTTGGTGGCTTTTGCGCCTATCTTTGGACCGTGTTCATCGTGCTGACGGTGCATGCAATGGTCGGCAGCGCACAATTCGGCGTTGGCTTAAGCTTCTTTCTGCTAACCACGGTCAATGCGTTTCTATTGATGCGGGCGATGCCCTTGCTGGAACGCCAAGCCTTCTTTGAGAACCTCAAGCACAAGCCGCTGGTCTATTCGATTATTTGTAAGACGCTCCTCTTCGTTACGGGGTTGGTCCTGGCCTACGCCATCGAGATGGGCGTGCTGGGCTTTGCCGGTATGGGCGATGGCTTCTTCAGTCTAGGCGGCGGATGGGGTGGCATGCTGGCCTGGTGGCTCATCCTCTCACTGGCGTTGCTCCCCTATTTCGCCTTTCGAGAGGTCGAGGCTGCAGTCGGGGCTGACATGATGGGCAAGCTCCTGTTGGGCCGGATATAGTCTGAGGACTGGGCGCGCCAGGAGGCGCTCTACCGGCTGCGGAACCCGCAAAAGGAACACGGCATGCCAATTGTCATTTTACTGCTGCTCGCCGCCATGGTGGCGACCTTCGGGTTTTGGGGAACGCTCAAGGGCATTCTCGGCGCGATCGGGGTGGTCATATTGCTGTGTCTGCTCGTTCTCCTTTTTGTGTCTTTCATCGCTGCCTGGATCTTGCGGCGGTAACAGGGCTGGGACCGCATCGCCGCGCTTCGGCGGCGGTGTAGTCGAGCGCCTGCAAAGCCAAGAGTTTTTGTTTGCGCTGTTGGGTCTTGCCTATTTCTGTCAATATCGGGATAGGTCCAGTCGTTTCGACGGAGGGCGTGGATGAACGACAAGCGCAAATCGGGAGAGAAGCCTTCAACCGGTCGTTCGCCCTCTCCGCCGGAAGTCAGCCGACGTGACATGCTGGTTGCAGGCGGTGCCGCCGCCGCATTCGGGACGCTGCCTTCGGGCGCGGGCGCTGAACCGACTGAAGCGGAGCAGCCCGCGAAGAGCCACAAGCAATCCGGTAAACCTCATCCGGCGCGGCGCAGTGAGCCGCTCGATCGGCCCTACAATTTGGTGCTCTTCATCTCTGACGAAGAGGCCTATCACTTGCGGCCTGCGGAGGGCTACTCAACACCCGGTCGCGAAGAGCTCATGCGCCGCGGCACCACATTTCGTAATCACTATATCGGCGCTGCTATGTGCACCCCGTCCAGGGGCGTGATGTTCAGTGGTCAGCCGCCCCAAGTGAACGGCGTCTTTGATCAGATGGAGCTCGGCTACGTCCCGAGCTTGAGCACCGGTAAGCCTAGTATGGGAACGGTGTTCAAGAAGCTCGGCTATGCCACCGCCTATTACGGCAAATTCGAATTGCGTCGCGACATCATCAACCCAAGTCCGAGCGTCAACTACACGGATGCCTTAAAGGAGTTCGGCTTCGACCGGTTCGCGCCGGACGGCGACAAGGTTGGGGCGCCGGATCAAGGCTACGACACCGATGTCTATACGGGCAGCGAGGCGGTGCGCTGGCTTCGCACCGAGGCACAGGAGCTCAACAAGAAAGGACAGCCTTGGTTACTCGTCGTCAGTTTCGTGTCGCCGCACGACATTATGTATGCCGACGCCAACGAGCCAGGTAGCAAGGAACAGGTCTCGGCCGTCGGCATGAAGCTGACGCCCCCGCCTGACAACAACCATTTCGCGACGAAATGGACCTTCCCGAAGTCCCCCAGCCACTCGGAGTCCTTGGATGCGCCGGGGCGGCCGCGGGCGCAGCTTGTTTACAATATCGGCTGGTCCGAGTTCCTGGGTGAGATCCCCATGAACGCCGATGCGATGTGGTACAACTACTACAACTATTACCTAAACCTCATCCGCGACAACGACCGGAATCTCAAGGGTGTGATCGATGCTCTGTCGGCGCTCGATCTCTGGGACAGTACAGTCGTCTTTCGGACCGCCGATCATGGTGAACTTGGCGGTTCTCATGGAGGGCTGCGCGGCAAGGGGCCGTTGCCCTATGAGCAGGAATGCCACGTGCCGGCCGTCATTGTGCATCCCGAACATGCCGGCGGCCGGAACTGCCAGGCGCTGACAAGCCATATCGATCTCATTCCGACTCTCGTCGGACTCACGGGGGCGGATGCGGACCTTAAATCAAAGGTCCTCGATGGTCTTCCCGGCCACGACTTCTCTTCGCTGCTGAAGGATGCGGAAGCGGCAAAATCGGACGCTATCCGCGAAGCGGTGCTGTTCAACTATGTTGGCCTACAGACGGTTGATGCGCTGTACATGACTCGTGTCTGCCGCGACATCGCTGAGGGCCGCTTTGCACCGCCGTTCAGCGAAGCCAAACCAGACATGCAAGGACGCGGCTTCATCAGCTTCGTTTACGATGGCCGCTACAAGTTTGCCCGCTACTATGCGCCGGACAATTTCAACACGCCGACAACGCTTGAGGCGCTTTTGGCCAACAACGAAATCGAGCTGTTCGATCTGGAAGCCGATCCTGACGAGGTGACGAATCTGGGTATCGACGCCGAGGCCAACAAGGACCTCATCTTGCGGATGAACGACCTGCTCAACCGGATGATTGCCAAGGAAGTGGGTGTCAACGACGGGGCCTGGTTGCTGAAGGCCATGCAGAGCTACTGATCTGGCCAACGACGGGCAAGTATCCACCTAGTAGTCGTAGCGCTGCCCCGTTATGGCGAAATCCGCCTCGTCGAACTGGTACTTTTGGACGATGCTGCTTGTCGCCTCGATGGCGCGACGGCAGGCGTCGTGGGCTTCCTGTTTCTCAGCCGGAGACAAGTCCTCTCCGTCATCGATTCTCTCAGCCGCAGCCAGGCATAGGTTTGCATCGGAAGCGGATGCTAGCGCCGACACTGGATAGCCCGTGGATGTGTGTGTGAGGAGGACGATTGTCAGAAACGTCCGAATGCTCATACCAGCGCCGCGCGGCTATTCCGCCGCGAGCCTCACATATTCTCCGTTCGCGACAGGGCAAGCAGCCCAGAGTTCGCGGAGCGACGAAACGAGGTAGGCCATCTGCTCATCAGTATGCACCGGTGAGGGAGTCAAGCGCATCCGCTCCGTGCCGCGTGGTACGGTCGGGTAGTTGATCGGCTGCACATAGATTCCGTAGTGGGTGAGCAGTGTATCGGTCACGGCCTTGCAGTGGACCGGATCGCCGACCATCACCGGCACGATGTGGCTCGGATTATCCATGACCGGCACGCCAACTTCCGACAGCATGCTTTTGAGCGTCTGAACACGTTCGCGATGCCGCGCCCGCTCAATCTCTGACCGCTTCAGATGCCGAATCGAGGCGAGGGCGCCGGCCGCGAGCGCGGGTGCCAGAGACGTCGTAAAGATGAAGCCCGGCGCGTAAGAACGGATTGCGTCGCAGCATGCCTTGCTCGCGGCGATGTAGCCGCCCATCACGCCAAAGCCCTTGGCGAGCGTCCCGTTGACGATATCGACGCGGTCCATCACGCCTTCTAGTTCGGCGATGCCGCCGCCCCGCGGGCCATAGAGACCTACCGCGTGAACTTCATCGAGATAGGTCATCGCATTGTACTTGTCTGCGAGGTCGCAAACCGTGCCGATCGGCGCGATGTGACCGTCCATGGAGTAGACGCTTTCGAATGCGATCACCTTTGGGACATCCAGCGGCACTGACTTAAGCAAGGTCTCAAGATGCTCAAGATCGTTGTGCCGGAATATATGCTTGGGGCCGCCGCCATGCCGGATGCCCTCGATCATCGAGGCGTGGTTCTTCTCGTCCGAAAAGATTTGCAGCCCCGGGATAAGGCGCGTGAGTGTCGATAGAGTTGCGTCGTTAGCGATGTAGGCG
>JASJEH010000006.1 GCA_030064755.1 Methyloceanibacter sp.
AGCGCAGACAAACAAGCGCTCAAGTAGGCCGCTAGGCCGATAGCGCAGACAAACAAGCGCTCAAGTAGGCCGCTAGGCCGATAGCGCAGACAAACAAGCGCTCAAGTAGGCCGCTAGGCCGATAGCGCAGACAAACAAGCGCTCAAGTAGGCCGCTAGGCCGATAGCGCAAACAAACAAGTCCTCAAGGTGCGAAGCGGTAGGACAAACAAGAAGACCGGTAGCGCCATCAAGCTTGTTCTCTGACTCGTCATTGCCGGGCTTGACTTGAGCCTGCGCCCGGGCCGGCGAAGCCGGACCCGGGTGGCAATCCATACCGCTGGCCTCTCCCTTGCGGTCTAGGTAACGGCGTGGATGCCCGGATCAAGTCCGGGCATGACGGTGGAGATTGCGGTCCCGCGCTCAAGCCGCGCGGTAGCGCAACAGCAAAATCCCCCCGTTGCCATTCTGCAACAGTCTAGAAAAAAGAAACAAATTCTGGGGAAAGGGCCGAGAAGGACAACGGTCTGTTCTGGCACGGACGAGACGGATTTCGGGTCCGGCTGCCAGCATTTCTGCGTTGAGTCAAGTGATTCGGCACGGACAAACCGTGCCGATTGGGTACCGCCGGATCAGCGGCGGCGTACATGCGTGAGTGGCGGCGAAGGTGCCTATCGCAATCGATAACGGGATCTCCGGCGCTGAAATGAAAGAGCGGAACACCTCCAAGGAGGCAGCGCATGAACCCGAATACGAAGCGCAGATTTCTACGACCGATAGAGACGCGGCCAAACGAGAGGTGCGGGCTCGCGCCAGGTCTCACGTCCTCCTGGCGCCACGCGCCCCGGCGGCACCGGCCTCTCCGCCATAGCCTGCTCGTGTCTTGTTGCGCGCTGGCGCTGGGGCTCGCCGCGCCGTCTGTGGCTTTGGGACAGGCAATGGTGGACTATTACTGGGAGGGCGATGACCCCAATGACGGCACCAACTGGTTTGTCGGGGAGAACTGGGACACCGGTATTGTTCCTGGCGTGGGCGCCGGGGTGCTCGAGGACGTTATCATCGATGACCCCAACGTCCTCAATCAGCCCGTCATCGATGGCAATGATCCCCTCTATGCGGATGTCGACCTGGGTAGCAACTTTGTCGACATCAACGCGGGGCACCTGACCATTCGGAACGCCGGGAAGCTATCGAACGTCTCCGGATTTATCGCGTCCAACTCTGGCGATAACGGCAGCGTCACGGTTACCGGGAGCGGCTCGACGTGGAAAAGCACCACCAACGTGGTTGTCGGCTTACTTGGTAGCGGCACACTCAATGTCGAAGCTGGCGGTAGGGTCTACAGCTCACGCGGATACATCGGGCATCGCCTTGGAAGCAACGGCAAGGCCACCATCACCGGTGAGGGCTCGGTCTGGACCATTACGGAGAACTCTGGGTGGTCTGTCGCGCCCGAGCTTGATGTCGGCCGCGAAGGTACCGGCATCCTCAACATTGCGGAACGCGGCATGGTAAACGTCCACAGTGAGTTGGGGCAGGACGGTATGGGTACTGTTACCGTCGCTTCCTTGCCTGGCTCCACCGGCACCGTCAATATCGGCGCGGCGCTGGGAGAGACGCCGGTGGCGCCGGGCACGCTGAAGGCTGCCGCAGTCAATTTCGGAGAGGGGGTAGGTGCACTGAACTTCAACCATACGGACGAGAGCGGCGATCACGAGTTCGCCCCGGGGATCTCGGGTGCTGGCGCGATTAATCACCTATCCGGCTTCACGAAGTTGATGGGCGACAGCACAAACTTTTCTGGCAGGACGACTGTCATGGGCGGTACGCTCTCGGTCGATAATGTGTTTGGCGGCGACGTCATGGTCAATGGTGGGAGGCTTGAAGGCATCGGCCAGATCGGCGGCCTCAACGTGAATCGCGGCACCTTCGCGCCGGGCAATTCCATCGGTACCATGACGGTAAATGGCAACCTCGCGCTAAGCGGAGCCGCCACGTTCGAAGTCGAGGTGGATGCCGCTGGCAACTCGGACAGGGTCATCGTGAACGGCACGGTCGACCTGACAGGGACAACGCTCACGGTCTTGGCCGAGGCGGGTACGTATGCGGACGAAACGAAGTACACCATCATCGAGAATGACGGCACGGACGCGGTGTCGGGATCGTTCGGACAAGTGTCCGTGAACAGCGCTTTTCTGACGCCGTCTGTCGATTATGCGGGCGGTACCGGCAACGATGTGGTGCTCACGCTCGAGGGCGTCCCCTTCACGACCGCCGTCACAGGAGGCGGATCCTCCGGAAGCATCCCCTCAGGAACCGGTACAGGGAATCAGCTCGCTGTCGCGCGGGCGCTGGACCAATTCCCCACGGACAACGCGCTCTTTGGCGCGATATTTAGGCTGACGAGCTTCGCCGAAGCCCGCGAGGCCTTCAATGCGCTATCGGGTGAGATCCATGCGAGCGTTGCGGGCACGCTTGTGGACGACAGTCGCTATCCGCGCGAGGCGGTCATGGGCCGCATGATGCAGGCCGGGCATCAGGGTGGCGCGCTTGGGAATGGCGGCCCGCGGTCTACGGACCAAGTCGCTCAGCGACGAGCCGCTCAGTATAATGATGGGGCCATGCGCCTGGGCGAAGCCTATGACGGCAAGTCGCTCGTGGAGATGCCTGCGGCCCAACCGCTGGCGTTCTGGACCCAAGCCTATGGCGCGTGGGGCACGTTCGATGGCGACGGCAATGCCGCGACAGCGGATCGCAATCTCGGCGGGTTCATCTCCGGCATGGATGCAAGGCTTGCGGGCACATGGCGCGTTGGCCTTGCGACGGGCGCCTCCTTCTCCGATGTGAGCGTGGATGAGCGCTACAGCAGCGCCAACACGAGCACGTATCATCTGGGCGGCTATGTGGGCGGCGAGGTCTCAGGCCTCGCGCTCCGTGCCGGCGGACTTTGGGCCTGGAGCGAGATCGAGACCTCCCGCGCGGTGGCGTTCACAGGCTTTTTCGAACGTCAGAAGGCGGACTATGACGCCGACACTGGGCAGCTCTTCGGCGAGATTGCCTATCCTACCCAAGCCGTGGGCATTGAAGTCGAACCGTTTGCCGGTCTGGCCTATGTCTCCGTCGAAACAGGCGGCTTCCGGGAGCGCGGCGGACCGGATGCGAGCTTGCGCAGTTCCGGCTTCGACCAAGACGTGGGCTACACGACCCTGGGCCTGCGCGCGGCAAAAACAATGATGTGGGGCGGCATGGCGGTCACGCCGCGTGTCGAGGCGGCCTGGCTGCACGCCTTTGACGACGTGACCCCGGACGCATCGCTCGCCTTCGCCACAACAGGCATCGGCTTCGACGTGGCGGGCGTGCCACTCGCGGAAGACTCAGCGCTGCTCGACGCCGGCCTCGACCTGGCGATCTCAGACCGCCTGTCAGCGGGCGTCTCGTATCAAGGTCAGTACGCGGACAGCGTCTCCGACAACGCCGTCAAAGGCCGCCTGACGTGGTTGTTTAACTAGTCAGACAACGTATCCCGTCAAGCTTTGCCATCATTAAATCTTGCAGATGCAACGGCGAATCAGTGAGGGTCGTATGCTGAGAGACTAGGCGATTCACTTGGTGCGGCGCACTTAGGGACCACGGGGAAGAGGCGACACCATGCGGCGGCGGCTCTTGCTGTCCACTTCGATGCTCGTGGGCGTGATGCTCGGCTATGGCCCACGGGCTCACGGACAGCAGGTCTGCAATCCCAGCGGTACAGAGATCGTCTGCGACGGCGCCAGCATCGAAACACAAGACCTGACCGACCTTACCAACGCAACTATCACCACACGGGATGGCTTCGAGGTCAAAACGGCCACGGGCAATGGCATCACGATTACCGGCGATGGACAGCTGTCCTACACAGATGAAAATGTCTCACCGGTTTTCGCCCCGTACATCGCTCTCTACGTCAACAACTCGGGCGACTATGGCGGCTCGCCCGGCAACGTGATGATCAACACGAATGGCGAGCTAAACGCCAATACCGGCCTCTACGTCTACAACCAGGCCAGCGGCGGTGCCTTCATCACGACGAACAACACAGTCTATGGCAATTATTACGGCATCCACGTCAAGAACTATGGGGGCGTCGCGGCAATTACCTCGACGGGCCCTGTCACGGGTGGCGATTACGGGATCAATCTGAAGCAGGATGGCAGCGGCGGCGCCGTGATTATAGCCCTCGGTGACGTGACAGGCACTGACGATGTGGGCATTTACGCGCTCAACAATGCCGGCACATACCTGAGCATCAGCACGGGCAACGGCAGTACGGTGTCTGGGGGCACCTACGGCATCCAAACGTTGAATTCCTCGGGCGACCTCTCGATCAGTACCGGCGCGGGATCGACGGTCGAGGGCGACTACGCAATCAAAGCGCAGAACTATGGCGACGGATCCACAACGCTCAAGTTATCGGGCAATGCCTACGGATCTGGACAGGACTACTACGTGGTCTATGCGAGAAACTCCGGCACGGACTTGTCGGTCACGACCACTTCGGGGAGCACGATCAGCGGACGGCGCGCGCTCTATGCTCTGAATACCGGGAGTGGAAAACTCTCGGTATCAATTGGTGGCGAGATCACGACCACAGGCTCTTCCGGTGGGTATGGTCTCTCAACCACGAACAGCGGCACGGAAACCGAGATCACCGTCGACGGCAGCATCTACGGCGGCGCTGGCGGAATCTTCGCGGAACAGTCTGCGAGCGGCGTCATCAAAGTAGATGTGAACGGGTACGTTGGCGGCGGAGCCGCAGCGATCGCCGCAAGCTTTGACACGGGGCTTGATGGCACCAGCGTTGAAATCACCACCGGTGTGGGTAGCACCGTGAAAGCTGCGAGCGGCATCGTTGTCGGTGCGAACCCTCCATACGCGCCCAAGAACGGCATCACGGTGATCGCGGACGGTACGGTCATCGGCGATGGTGGGCCGGGCTCAACTGCGGGTTGGGGAATCTACGCACGGAACAATGATTCGGGCGGCACGGTAGAGATCATCACCGGGGCTCGATCCTCTGTTCAGGGCAACTACAACCCGGGCATCGGTGCGTCCAACTATGGCCCGGTGCATATCAGGGCCCTTGGCGCGGTCAGCAGCCAGGATTCCTATGCCGTTTACGCCTACAACTCTGGACCCAGTACGATCATTACAACCGGACTGGGCGACATTTCGGGTACGTCTGGAATCGTGGCCAGAAACAATGGTGGAGGCCGCATCGGAATTGAGAGCGGCGGCAAGGTCACGGGCACGTCCGGTCCTGCGATCCACGCTATTGCGTCGGATGGTGCCGGTGTTATCGATATCACAACCGGCGGCCGCGTGAGCACCACGACCGGCAACGCCATCACCGCCTCTGCGTCTGGAGGCGACATTTCTGTTCGTGTTCGATCTCGATCGGTTGTCAGCGCCGCCCTGCCGGGCGGCACCTATGCAGTCCAGACCTCAGGCGGCCGCACGACCATGACGATCGCCGGCACCGTCGAGGGCGGGACTGGCGGTGCGGTTCAATTCGATCAGGGCACAGACTTCGCGAATACGCTCAAGCTGCACCCAGGCGCCAACGTTTCTGGGACAGTGTTCGCCGGTCCTGGTAGCGACGATACGCTTGAGTGGAGCGGACCAGGCTCAGGCACATTCGATCTCAATGATATCGACCGGGGGAATGGGACGCGGCAATACCGGAACTTCGAGGCCTTCAACATCAAGAGCGGAGACTGGGAGTTTTCGGGCCGTACTTTGTCATCCTTCTCCGTCACCGGCGGCACGGTGTCCGGAGATGGCGTCTTTCGGAATATGACGGTCACCGGCGGCGCATTGAGGGGCACCGGGTCGTTTGACACGCTTGCTGTCCTGGGCGGCACGTTGGCGCCCGGCAACTCAATCGGCACGATACGCGTCAACCGTGGCCTCGCAGTACTCAATGGTGCGGTCTATGAAGTTGAAGTCGATGCGGATGGAAGCTCCGACAGGGTGATCGTCAAGGGTCCCGTCAATCTGACAGGGGCAACGCTGCGAGTGCTCGCGGAGAAAGGCGATTACAAACTCAGCACCGACTACGTCATTATCGACAACGACGGTAACGATGCCATCCAGGGGCGCTTTGCGAAGATCGAGGACGAGCTCGCGTTTCTGAGACCGAGCGTTGACTATAGAGGCGGCGACGGAAACGACGTGGTGCTAACACTCACGCGCGACCACGGCATCCACAACGGCGGCAGTAGCAGCAGTAGCACAGGCTTTGTCAGCTTCTGCTCCGTCGCCGAGACGACAAACCAATGTCACGTTGCGCGCGCCCTCGATCAGTTTCCCACGACGAACGAGCTGTTCCTCTCCGTCTTGTTTCAAACCGCCGCTGGCGCGCGCCAGGCCTTCGATGCGCTGTCGGGCGAGGTGCATGCCAGCGTGGCGGGCACGCTCGTGGACGACAGCCGCTACGCCCGCGAGGCGGTCATGGGCCGCATGATGCAGGCTGGCCACAAGGGCGGGGCCCTTGGGAATGGCGGCCCGCAAGTAGCTCATCAGTATGACGATGGAGCCATGCGCCTGGGCGAAGCCCATGACAGCAGTTCGCCTGTCAAGGTGCGGCAGTCCTCGCCGCTGGCTTTCTGGACCCAAGGCTATGGCGCCTGGGGCACGTTCGACGGAGACGGCAACGCGGCCACGGCTGACCGCAATCTCGGCGGCTTCATCTCGGGCATGGATGCGGATGTCGGAGGCGGTTGGCGCGTCGGCCTTGCGACGGGCGCATCCTTCTCCGATGTGAGTGTGGATGACCGCTATAGTAGTGCGAACACGCAGACCTATCATCTCGGCGGCTATGTGGGCGGCGAGGTCTCTGGCCTTGCGCTTCGTGCCGGCGGGCTCTGGGCGTGGAGCGAGATTGAGACCTCCCGTGCTGTGGCCTTCACAGGCTTCTTCGAACGTCAGAACGCGGACTATGATGCCGACACCGGCCAGCTCTTCGGCGAGATCGCGTACCCGGCGCAAATGGGCGGGATCGAGTTCGAACCGTTCGCCGGTCTCGCCTATGTCTCCGTCGAGACAGGCAGCTTCCGGGAGCGCGGCGGGCCGGACGCGAGCTTGCGCAGTTCCGGCTTCGACCAAGACGTGGGCTACACGACGGTGGGCCTCCGCGCGGCCAAGACCATGATGTGGGGCGGCATGGAAGTCACCCCGCGTATTGAGGCGGCCTGGCTGCACGCGTTCGATGACGTGACCCCGGATGCAAGCCTCGCCTTCGCCACAACAGGCATCGGCTTCGACGTGGCGGGCGTGCCGCTCGCGGAAGACTCCGTGCTTCTCGACGCGGGGCTCGACTTCTCCGTCACCAAGCGCCTGTCAGCGGGTGTGTCCTACTCCGGTCAGTATGCCGACACCGTGTCCGACAATGCCGTCAAAGGCCGTCTCACCTGGCTTTTTAATTAGCGGCTACGTGCGTCTGTTCTCTAGATCGTCATGCTCGGGCTTGACTTGAGCCTGCACCCGGGCCGGCGAAGCCGGACCCGGGTGAGCATCCATTAGGGAGTCTGCGGTGCAGGCAAGGCCCTAGTGGATTGCCGGAACAAGTCCGGGGGTGACAACTGAGTGTAAGGATAGGACATGCCTCAAAGCTCTGACTCGTCATTGCCGGGCTTGACCCGGCAATCCATACCGTCGGCCTCTCAGGTGTCGCCGAAGCTACGGCCTGGATGCCCCGGTCGAGCCGGGGCATGACGACGCAAGAGATTGCGGCCCCGCTCTCAAGTAGGCCGCTAGGCCGGTAGCGCAAACAAACAAGCCCTCAAGTAGCCGCTAGGCGTTAGGGCTATAGAACAAGACGCTCTGCATGCGTCCCTTGGTTCGCCAAGTCTTCCTCCGTGTCCACGTCGTTTAGCGTCGCCACCAAGGCGACACGTCTCCCCTTGAGGTTCGCGCATGTCGCCGCAAGAGCCTTGTCAGTGGACCACGGGACTTGTGCGAACGGCGCTAGACGCTTGGGACTTCGCTTCAATCCGACAAGCCAGTAGCCACCGTCTTGAGCCGGGCCGAAGACCGCGTCCGCGTTACCGAGCCGCCGGAAGGCGCTGGCGATATGCGCGCGCGAGACGGCGAGAATGTCGCTGCCAATCAGAACGACAGGCCCCGGTGGCAGGCAATCGAACAGGTGCTGCATGCGCTGTCCCAGATCGCCTCCGCCTTGCGCTATGCGCTGGACAGATGGCCAGGAGGGCCAGCAAGACCTTGCCACCCCGGTATCGGGTGCGACCGCCAGGTAAGTCCGCCAGCGCGGATCGGTTCCGACCCGCATCAGCGTGTGTCGCAACGCGGTCCGGTAGAAGCGTATGGCCGCCGTACTGCCGATATCGCGCGCCAGGCGGGCCTTTGCCGCGCCGGCCATTGGCTCCTTGGCCATGATGACGAGGCGCGGAGCGAAGGCGGAGGACTTCCGCCGCCGGGCACTACTCATCAAGCACCACTCATCAAGCGCTACCCATAGAGACGGGCGAGCACGCGCGGCGGCACACGCAGGAGATAGAGAAGCATCAGCCCGAGATTGCGGCAGCTGCGCATCAGATAACCATCGTCCTGATAGCGCTTTGCGCTGGTGACTGCGCGCGTCTTCAGCCCGTAAAGTTCCTTGCGCTTCAGCCTGCGTACAAGATCCACGTCCTCCATCAAGGGCAAAGGCCGAAAGCCGCCGAGCCTCCGGTAATGGGCCCGCGAGATCAGCAGGCCCTGGTCGCCATAGGGCAGCGAGAACAATGCGCAGCGCAGGCCGACCATGGTCTCGATCAGCCGCGGCATGAACCCCTCATCGTCGAGCGCAAACTTGAAATAGGCAGCAGCGGGCTTGCGGCGGCCGGTCTCCACCCGCTCGATAAAGTTCGCGGCCTCATCCGCCCAGCCGGCCTTGAGCACCGTGTCCGCATGCAGGAACAGCAGCCAGTCACCTTTGGCCGCCGCCGCGCCCGCTTCCAGTTGCGTGCCTCGGCCCCGGGGCGCTTGCACCAATGTGGTGCCGGCCGCATCGGCGACAATGTAGGTGTCGTCCGTCGATCCGCCGTCGGCGATAATGGCCTCTTGCACGATGCCGTCGACCACCGCGGGAACTAATGACGATAGGGTCGGCACAAGCGTCCGCTCTGCGTTCAGCGTTGGGATGACGACCGAAATCATGGGCCGGACTATAGCGCCTGCCGGGGGCTCAGCAATCGCGACCTCGGGGCCAATGAGGGCCCAATGCGGGCCCAATCCAGATGTTCTTGCTTTGTTCGTGCCGCCCGCCTATATTCCGCGCATGAGCGTTGCCATTCGAAAACCAAGCCAGCACGAGAGCCTTCCCCCAGAAGCCGGCGGGGTCGCTTACGGCCGCCGTCACGGTCGTGGCGCTCAAACTAATCGCTCTGGGCGTTTCGAAGCGAAGACCTACGAGCCCGTGGATGACGGCTGGAACTCGCTGGGCGATTTGGATGCGCTACAGACAGAGGTGCAGGAAGTTCCGGCGCGGCGGATCATCACAAAGAACGACTCTCCGGATATCGGGTTCGACCGGTCAATCAATCCTTATCGCGGCTGCGAGCATGGCTGTGTCTACTGTTTCGCGCGCCCAACCCATGCGTTTCTGGGGATGTCGCCCGGTCTCGACTTCGAGACCAAGCTCTTTGCCAAGACCAACGCAGCGCAGGCGCTTGAGAGAGAACTCGCCGAGCCTGGTTACGAGCCGCGCATGATCGCCATCGGATCGAATACGGATCCCTATCAGCCCGTCGAGCGGCGTTATCGCATTATGCGGCGAGTGCTGGAAGTCCTGAGCGCGGCAAACCACCCAGTCGGCATTGTCACTAAGTCAGCGCTTGTCTTGCGTGACCTCGATATTCTGCAATCCATGGCCGAGCGGGGCCTGGTGAAAGTCGCGCTGTCGGTCACGACGCTGGACCGGACGCTGGCGCGTGCCATGGAGCCGCGCGCAAGCACCCCCGACAAGCGGCTGGAAACCGTGGAGGCACTGGCAAATGCAGGTGTTCCCGCCTCGGTGATGGTGGCGCCCGTCGTGCCAGGCCTTACGGATGCGGAAATCGAACGCATTTTGGAGCGCGCCTCGGCTGCCGGCGCCTGCGAAGCGGGCTACATCCTGCTTCGGCTGCCACTTGAGATCGGCGACCTCTTCGTCGAGTGGCTTCACGCCAATTGCCCGGACCGTGCAAGTCGCGTTCTGTCCCTGATGCGGCAGACTAGGGGCGGCAAGCTCTACGATGCGCAGTGGCAAGGCCGCATGGAGGGTGACGGCCCTTATGCCTGGATGATTGGCCGGCGCTTTCAGATGGCAGCCGAACGTCTTGGCCTCGACAAGCATCATCGCTTGCGCACGGATCTCTTCTCGCCCCCCACCCTGCAGGGTCAGCAGCTTAGCCTGCTCTAGGGGCTTTTCCACAGCGGGCATGGGCCCTGCGGCCGCAGACGGTTGCGCGTTAGCGATCGTTTGTCGGAGAGTTCCGGCATGGTGTCCGGACAACCGCGAACTCAGCTTCCCAGCTTCGATCTCGAGACGGAGATGATGGACCTGCACGGCGCGCCGGTTGCGGGCATCGACGAGGCGGGACGCGGGCCGTGGGCGGGCCCGGTCGTCGTCGCGGCGGTCATCCTCGACCCAGACCGCATACCGGACGGCCTAAACGATTCCAAAAAACTCACGCCGCAGGCCCGCGACGACCGGTTCGAAGAGATCATGGCGTATGCCTGCGTCTCGGTTGTCGTCGGACAGGTTGGCCGCATCGATCGCGACAACATTCTGCAGGCGACGCTCTGGGGCATGCGCGCTGCATTCCGAGGTCTGGAAGTTCCGCAAGCTTCGGCGCTGATTGACGGCAATGCCCTGCCCAATCGCTTTCCGGGCAAAGTCGTTCCGGTAATCGGAGGCGATGCGAAATCACTCTCTATCGCGGCGGCCTCGATCGTGGCCAAGGTCACGCGAGACAGAATTATGGTGCGGCTCGCCAAGCGCTATCGCGGCTATGGCTGGGAGACCAACAAGGGCTACGGGACGGCCGAGCATGCAAGCGGCATCGAGCGCCACGGCCTGTGCCCTCATCACCGCCGTTCCTTTACGCCGATCAAGCGCATCCTCGCAGCACGCGGCACCATAGCCAATGCTGGTCACTAGCTGAGCCAGTCGGCGATGCGGCCGGCGATCTCTTCGGCTCCATCCTCAACGACAACCATATGGGCATGGTCTTTCAAGACCCAGAATGGGCTGCGGGGGTAAGAGTTTGCTGTTGCCCTTGCTGTCGCTAACGACACGACACGATCGTCGGCGCCGGACAACGTCAGCACAGGGCACTGGACGGCTCCCGTATCGACCGCCGTCGCGGCCATAGAATCGAGCATCCAAAAGAAGAGCTCGAATAGCGCCTGCCCCGACTCTGGACCAAAGGCGTCGAAGACCTGCCGCTGCTTCTCGGGAGAAAGACGGTTGAGGCTGATGGCGCAGGCGATCTCAAAGTTTGGGTCGAACGCCTTTGTCCAAAATGGGCCGAGCGACATCAAATCGCGGCCGAGCTGCTTTTCCGGATCCGACGATGGGAGAATGCCCGCCCGTGCCGCCGGGCTCACCAGTACAAGCCTCGCAGCAAGACCTTCGGCCGCAAGCTGCTGCGCAATCACTGCACCCATGGAATGGCCGAGTAGGATCGGTTTCTTGGGGAGCGCGGCGACAATGCCGCGCATTTGAGCACGGTAGTGGGCGATACCGACACCGGTGAGTTTTTCGATCCCGTTTGCCTTGTCGGCCCCATGGCCGATGAGATCCGGCGCCAGGCATTTGTACCCCCGTGCCGAAAAAACGGTCTGGAACGGGTCAAAGCACCAGCCGCCACAATTGGCGCCATGCACCATGACGATCGTCTCAGTCATGTTTCTCTCCCACCAAAATCCGCCACTTCGGTCATCCCTTACCTCGCCTCGACCCGCGCCGTTGCGCGGATTAAGGCCGCCTTTACCCCGCTCGGCCAGCATGGGCCGGTCTTGCCGCGTAAAGTGCGGCAAACGCGTGTGAGTTTTGCGTAACGCGAGTGAGTATCATGGGTGTGGGGGACGGCGGGAGCCAAAGGCTGCCGCGGAACAAAATCATTGTGGGTGATTGCGTAGAGGAGCTCCATAAGCTCCCCGCAAAGAGCATCGATCTGGTGTTTGCCGACCCGCCGTACAATCTTCAGCTCGCAAATGAGCTCTATCGGCCCAACAACAGCCGCGTCGATGGCGTCGACAACGACTGGGACAAATTCTCAAGCTTCGAGTCCTACGACCGCTTCACCCGCGATTGGCTGTCAGCTTGCCGTCGCGTGCTAAAGCCGAACGGTAGTCTTTGGGTCATCGGCAGCTATCACAACATCTTTCGCGTAGGAACGGCTCTCCAAGACCTAGGCTACTGGGTGCTCAACGATGTGATCTGGCGCAAGACGAACCCAATGCCGAATTTCCGTGGCCGTCGTTTCACCAATGCGCATGAGACGATGATCTGGGCCTCGATGGGACAGAAGGCACGCTACACGTTCAACTACGAGTCCATGAAAGCGCTGAACGAAGATCTGCAAATGCGGTCGGACTGGTTGCTCCCGATCTGTTCAGGTGCAGAACGCCTGAAGCAAGACGGGCGGAAGGCCCACCCCACGCAAAAGCCGGAAGCACTGCTGCAGCGTGTGATCCTGGCGGCCAGCCATCCGGGCGACGTGATCTTGGACCCGTTCATAGGCTCCGGCACCACCGCGGTCGCGGCTAAACGATTGGGCCGAGCCTTTGTTGGCGTCGAACGCGAGAGCGCCTATGCCAAGGCTGCGCGCGACCGGCTCAAGGCGGTCAAAACACTTGATCCTGCATCCCTCCAGCCAGCGAAAGGCAAGCGCGCCGAGACGCGCGTGCCCTTCGGCACGCTTGTAGAGCTCGGCCTCCTGTCGCCGGGGACAGCGCTCTACGATCCGGCCGCTCGCCACGAGGCAAAAGTCAGGGCTGACGGCTCCATTGCCTGCGGCGATGCGCAAGGTTCCATCCATAAGATTGGCGCCCATGTGCAGGGCGCCATGGCCTGCAATGGCTGGACCTTTTGGCACTACGAGGCAGGCGGCACGCTGAAGCCAATTGACGCCCTACGCGCCGAGGCCCGTCAGAAGCTGGCCTCTTAGCGCCCACAATCTAGACGGTCAGAGCTGAGCCAAGGACCTTCCGCATCACGGTCGGCAAAGCGGCGTTCCTGAGGTCGTGCTGCATGACCCAGCGACAGCGCACAGGGTCTGCGACACCCTTGAGCTTCGCACGCTGACTAACGTTGGCCCGGTACACCACCAGTTCGAGATGAAAGTGCGTGAAGGTGTGTGTGACTATCTCCGGGAGCTTTTGCCAAGACGCCTTGAGGGGCGCGTAGGATTCCGCGGCCTGCGATGGCGGCTCTTCTACCCATGGAGTCGATGGCGTCTCCAACATGCCACCTAGCAGGCCTTTTGGCGGCCTTTCGCGGAGAAGCACCGCGCCGTCTTCGCGGATTGCGACGAATGCCGAACCCCGCCGCGTCGGCCGTTCTGCCTTGGTGGCCTTGTAGGGCAGCTGACCGGCCAAGCCCGCTTCATAGCCCCGGCAGCTTGGCCGCACCGGACAGAGGCCGCAGGCCGGGCGCCGCGGCGTGCAGATGGTGGCGCCGAGATCCATCAGGGCTTGCGCGAAATCTCCAGCATGGGTCGCTGGCGTAAGCTGCTCCGCCAATGCCTTGATCTGCGGCTTCGCCTCCGGCAGCGGAACCGTAATCGCATAAAGCCTGGCGATGACCCGCTCGATGTTGCCGTCCACCGGAGAGGCTTGCCGGCCGAAGGCAATGGCGGCGATTGCCGCGGACGTGTAGGCGCCGATGCCAGGCAACGCGCGTAGGGCTTCCTCCGTGTCGGGGAACCTGCCCCCGAGCTGCTCAGAGACCGCCCGCGCGCAAGCGTGGAGGTTACGGGCGCGGGCGTAGTAGCCAAGTCCGGCCCAGGCAGCGAGAACCTCGCCCAACGCCGCGCGCGCAAGGGCATCCACATCGGGCCAACGGCGCAAAAAGTCGATGAAGCGTGGCGTGACCGTCTTAACGGTTGTCTGCTGCAGCATGACCTCGCTCAGCCATACCTTGTACGGGTCCTGGAGGGTCCCTGGTGGCGCTCGCCAGGGCAGCGCGCGCCCTTCGCGCCGGTACCAAGCCAGCAAAGCGGGCGCGATCTCCGCATCCCCGTCGCCACTGTGAACGTCTTGTCTGTGAACGTCCTGCATAAGTCCTCATGCCACGCGCAATCGGCCGGCGCCATGGTGTAGACTCACCCTTCAAGCACGGGAGCGAGAATGTACACGACAAAGCGCAAGCCCAAGGGTGGCCCGCGCGCCATCGGGGGCTTTGTGGAAAAGGCGCTGGATCGCGCTGCGCGGGCCCGCGGCTTCGCGACCACGGCTCTTCTCAGCGATTGGCCGGCTATCGCCGGCGCCGAGCTCGCGCGCTACACGATGCCCGACCGCCTCATCTGGCCGCGCCGGAACGATCCATGGGACGAGGACGGAACAGATGCACGCGGAGTGCCGGAAAACACAACGAGAGGACATAAGGCGGGAGGGGCAACGCTTGTCCTTCGGATCGAGGGACCCCGGGCTATCGAGGTGCAGCACCGGGGCCCGCAGATCCTCGAACGCATTAATGCGTATTTCGGTTATCGCGCCGTCACGGAGATGCGTTTTCTCCAAGCCCCCATCTCCCGTGTCCGCCGGCCAAAACGTAGCCCAAATCCCCCTCTTCCTGCCTACGGCTTGCCCAAATCCGCAGGCATTCAAGATAAAGGCTTGACCCGGGCCTTGGAGCGGCTGGGCGCCCTTGCCGCCTATGGCGCACGGGCAGGAAAAGGTCCGCCTTCCGGTGGGAGTTGAGTCTTTGGACTGCGGGGGCTAAGTGTCGCCCTCACGAGGGGTTGAAATGAAAGTGCTTGCACCCGCTTGCCGTATTGGGGCCGTTCTACGATTGTAGGCGCCAATCAGCGCAAGGAAGCTGCGCACTAGTCATAGAGCCGGAGAATTCGACGTGGCAAAACCCGATAAAGAGACGACCGAGGCTTCGGCCGCGGGCAATAAGAGCAAGTCTGGACTTTACGTGATCGGCGGCCTGATCGCCGCCGCACTGGTCGTTGGCCTGTTCGTTTTCAGTGCCGAAACGCCGGCAGATCCGAACACGCCGAAGGCTGACCCGCAATTGGCCGCTCTTCTGGAGGAAGGGCCGCTTGAGGATATTGTTCTGGGCGACCCCAACGCCGAAACGGTGATCGTGGAGTACGCCTCGATGACGTGTCCGCATTGCGCCTACTTCTACGCCGAAGTTTTTCCGCAACTGAAAGAGAAGTACATCGACACCGGCAAGGTCCGGTTCATCTTCCGCGAGTTTCCGTTGGACGCGCTTGCGGCACGCGCCTCTATGCTTGCCCGCTGCGTCGATAAAGACCGGTTTCATCCGATCGTTGACGGCTTGTTCGAAACCCAAGAGACATGGGCTGCTCCGGGTCCTGACGGCGAAGAAAATCTGAAACGCATCGCCAAACAGGCCGGCTTCTCCGAGGAAAGCTACAAGCAGTGCATCGAGGACAAGGCACTTTTCGAAAAGATCGTGGCCGTTCGGAAAAAGGCGCATGAGGAATACGGAGTCGACGCGACGCCTGCGTTCTTCGTCAACGGCAAGCGCCTAGACGGTGTCGCCTTCGAAGTCTTCGAGGCTGCCATCGAAGGTACTTCAGAGACGGCGCCAGCGGGCTAGTCGCAAGAGCGGGGCGCATCCGCCTCTGGTGCTGATTTCACGATCCGGAATCATCGATCACGAAGGCTCCGGGAACTTGGATTACGGTCGTCTGGGGATGTTTATTGGGCCTTAGCGGGGCAGCCAGGATTGTCTTGACCGGCGCCGTCATCGGCGTAGCAGCGCTGGGGTTTTCGGCTTGCGGCGGGCCCAGCGGCGGGGTGCCGGAAGCGTCGCCCCTGAAGGACCAGTTGCTGGAATCGGGCCCACTTGGAGAACGCGAGTACGGGAACCGCAACGCGCCCGTGACCATTATCGAGTACGTATCGCTGACCTGCCCCTATTGCAGCGCTTACCATGCCAAAGTGTTCCCGCGGGTGAAACGCGCCTATGTCGACACGGGACGCGTGCGCTACATCATCCGGGAATTCGCGATTGGACAGACGGCGGGGGCGGCGGCGATCGTCACCAGATGCGCCCCAAAGAGCAAGTTTTTGCCCCTCACCGAGGCATATCTGTCCCGGCAGCGCGAGTGGGTCAGCCAAGAAGTGAGGCCGGACGCCCTATACAAAATTGCCAAAACCAGTGGAATGAGCCGCGCGCAGTTTGACAAATGCCTATCGAATCAAAGCATTATCGACGGGTTGACGGAGGTAAAGCAGCGGGGGCGCAAATATGGCGTCGTTGGAACGCCGACGTTCTTCATCAACGGCCAAAAGCTCCAAGGCGAAGTGACCTTCGAGCAGATGAAGGCCTTGATTGAACCACAGGCTTCTTGATCTCCGGCGTTGCGAATCGCGCCGGGCCCCGCCAAGTTCAAGTCTCGTCGCGTTTCCGTCACGGAGTACGCGTTACCCGCATCCAGATAAGGATCGTCAGCAGGTGCAGATTTCAAGGCTTCGCCTTCTTGGATTTAAATCGTTCGTCGAGCCGACCGAGCTCTCAATCGAACAAGGCCTGACTGGTGTGGTCGGCCCCAATGGTTGTGGCAAGTCCAACCTGCTGGAGGCCCTGCGCTGGGCGATGGGCGAGACGTCGTACAAAAGCATGCGCGGCTCCGCCATGGATGATGTGATTTTTGCGGGGGCGCAGGACCGCCCTGCGCGGAACACGGCCGAGGTCACGCTCTTTATCGACAATAGTGAGCGCTTGGCACCCGCGGAATTCAACGACGCCGACGTGCTTGAAATCACGCGGCGCATTGAACGCGAAGCAGGCTCCGCCTACCGCGTTAACGGCAAAGACGTACGGGCGCGCGATGTGCGGCTCTTGTTCGAAGATGCCGCGACTGGCGCGCGCTCGCCGGCCCTCGTGCAACAGGGCCGTATCGGAGAGATCGTCAGCGCAACGCCCCTGGAGCGGCGGCGTGTGTTGGAAGACGCCGCGGGCGTCGCTGGTCTTCACAGTCGCCGCCACGAGGCGGAACTGCGCCTCAGGGCCGCCGAGAACAATCTCGCCCGCCTCGCGGATCTAATCGGCCAGTTAACCTCGCAGCTTCAGGCCACGCGCCGCCAGGCCCGCCAGGCCAAGCGCTATCGCAATGTTTCGACCAAGATTCAGGAGGTGGAAGCCCTCTCCTATCATCTGCAATGGGTTGCAGCCTGTGCTCAGGTCGAAGCCGACGAGGCCGCATTCCAAGACTCGCTCGCGGCCGTGGCGGAGGAGACCAGGGCAGAATCCGAGGCTCTGCGCAATCAGGAAGCGGCGGCGGACAGGCTGCAGCCTCTGCGGGACGAAGAGGCGGCAAGGGCTGCTGTGCTTCATCGTCTGTCCGTGGACCGCGATGCTTTGGAACGCGAGGAGGAACGCGCCAAGGCCAGGCAGGAGGAGTTGGAAACGCAGCTCGCCCAGGCCGCACGGGACCTTACGCGCGAAGAAGATCAGATCGCCGAAGCCAACAAGGTGCTGCAAGGCTTGGCCGAGGAGAAGGCCGGGCTGGAGGCCATCAGCACCAATGACAGCGCCGAACCGCAATTACGAGAAGCAGCGGCCGGCGCCGCCGCAGTGCTCGCCGAAACCGAGACGGCGCTGCGCCTAGCAACAACGGACCTCGCCGAGGCGCGCGCCGAACGCGGCCGCCTTGAGAGCGAACAGGTGCGTCTGTCCAGCCAGATCGGCCAGTTCGAGACACAGACAGAGGACCTGGCGCAGCAGCTCGCCAATCTCGAAGCGGAGAGCGGCGGTGAAACAAAGCTGACAGAACTAAATGCGGAAGCAGAGAAAGCCGCCGCATTGCTGGAGGACGCCGCCTTGGCTCTGACCGAAGCGGAGGCCGAAGAGGAACATGCCCGCGCCGAGGAGACGCGCCTTCGAGGTGCCCTCGCGGACGCCAAAGTCGCCCGCCAAGAGATCGAGACCGAGCTCGCGACCTTGCTGAAGCTCCTGGCGCCGCCGAACGAGTGGACGCCAATCGTGGACGATGTCCGAATCGAAGGCGGCTACGAACATGCGCTTGGGGCGGCGCTGGGCGACGATCTAGATGCAGCGGCGGAGGACAGCGCGCCGGCTCATTGGCGCATGATTGGCGGATCCGGCGACGACCCCGCTCTACCTGAGGGCGCCACGCCGCTCAGCCGCTTTGTCACCGGCCCCGCCGCCATAGCGCGGCGGCTGTCGCAGATCGGTGTGGTCGATGCGGAGCAAGGGACTGCCCTACAGGCGGCCTTGAGGCCGGGCCAGCGTCTCGTGTCCAAGGACGGCGATCTGTGGCGCTGGGACGGCTATAGCGTCCAGGCAGGCGCGGCGACCGCGCAAGGCGCGCGGCTTGAAGAGCGCACGAGGCTCGAATCCCTCAAAACCCTGAAAGCCGATGCAGAGACCGCGGAAACCGCCGCCGAGACGGCGCTTCAAGCTGCTACCAAGGCGAGCCAGACCGCAAGTCAGAAGACGAAGGATCTTCGGCACAAGATCAGGGAAGACCGGGCCGAACTCGACAGGACCCGGAGCGAGATCGCCTCGGTCGAGCGGGAAGTCCAGGCGAATAGCAAACAACTGGGCGCGTTGTCGGAAGCCTTGAGCCGAACCAAGTCCGCACGTGACGAGGCCCAGGAACAATCAGAAGCGGCATCCAGCGCGCTTCGGGAACTGACGGCGCTCGACGGTCTAACCGCAGCTCTGGAAGCGGCACAAGGCAAGACGGCTGATGCGCGCTCGGAGGCGGCGCAAGCCGAAGCCAATTTGAAGAGTTTCGAAAACGAAGTCCGACTCCGTACGGAACGCATCACGGCGATCACGGCGGAGGAAGATCTCTGGCGCAAGCGCATCGCCAATGCCAATACACAGATCGAGACTCTGAGCGCCCGGAAGTCTGAGACGGCGACCGACCTCGAAGCCCTCGCCCTGCTGCCGGCCCAGATCGAGGAGCGCCGTGGCAAGTTGATGAATTCGATCGCCGACGCGGAGCGCGACCGGTCGAAAGCTGCCGACGCGCTGGCTGAAGCCGAAACTACTTTGCGTGAGCACGACAAGGCGCTTCGCGCCACTCAGGAGAGCCTAGCGTCGGCCCGAGAGGCGAAGGCTGGTAGCGAGGCCAGGCTTGAGGGCGCCCGCGAGCGCCGTTCGGGGCTATCGCGGCTCATTCGTGAGCAGATCGACTGCACGCCCGAAGAGTGCCTGCAGCGCGCCAACCTGGCCGAGGGCGCGGAATTGCCCTCACTGGAGGAGGTCGAGCCGAAGCTAGCCAAGCTCAAAGCCGATCGTGAGCGGCTCGGTGGCGTGAATCTCCGCGCCGAAGAGGAAGAGATCGAACTTGCGGCTCAGCTGGAAGACATGGAGCGTGAAAAGGGTGACGTGGAGGAGGCAATCGCACAGCTTCGCCAAGGCATCTCCAGCCTGAACCGCGAAGGGCGCAAACGCCTCCTTGAAGCCTTCGACATGGTCAATGCGCACTTCACACGCCTGTTCCAGACGCTGTTTGGCGGCGGCACCGCCGAGCTGAGGCTGGTGGATTCCGACGATCCGCTCGAATCCGGCTTGGAGATCTTTGCCCAGCCGCCAGGCAAAAAGACCCAAACCCTGTCGCTGATGTCGGGCGGCGAAAAGGCGCTTACCGCCTTGGCGCTGATTTTCGCGGTGTTTCTCACCAATCCGTCGCCCATTTGCGTGCTGGACGAGGTGGACGCCCCGCTGGATGACGCAAATGTGGACCGATTCTGCCGGCTGATGGACGAAATGGCCAAGGAAACGAGCACTCGCTTCCTCATCATCACCCACCATCCGCTCACCATGGCGCGTGTGAGCCGCCTGTTCGGCGTGACAATGCAGGAACGGGGGGTAAGCCAGCTGGTATCCGTGGATCTGGAGACTGCGGAACAGCTTCGGGACGCCAGTTAGCCTCCGCCGGTTTACACAGCTTACCCGCTGATTTCCTGTCGGATTCCGCTTTCAACCGGCCGTCAGCCAGGGCGCGCGGCCTCAAGGCTGCCTACCCCTACCAAAAGCCGTGTCATCCAAGTTGGGACTTTCTTGACACCCGGGATTCCCTAACTAAAGTGCGCGCGAAGCTTGGGGACCACCCGGTTCTCTCAAGGCTTTCCCGGAATTGAGCAAGTGCAATGGCCGGAGCCGAAAATCAGTCCGGAGCCGATCGTGGCGAGCAGGACACTAAGAGCATTCGGCGCCGCTTGGACACGCTCGATGGGAAGCTGACGAAAGCCAAGGGTCAGCGGGCGCCATCGGTTGAGGCCGAGGGACGCGGCCGGGCCATGGGCCAAGCTCTAAAGCTGTCGGTCGAGCTGGTCGGCGGCGTGGCGGTTGGGGGGCTTATCGGCTGGGCTCTGGACCAGCTGTTCGGCACAAAGCCGATCTTGATGTTGGTGTTCCTGATTTTGGGCGCCGCCAGCGGGATCATGAATGTGATGCGAACGGCTAAGACAATGCAGGGCGAGCCGATGCCCGGTCACCATTTGCGCGCTCAGAAGGAGCGCGATGCGGTGGCAAAAGAGGATGAGGACTAGGGACTTTGACCTTGATTGGGGCAGCTTACGCGGCTGATAGCGCGGGTCACGGGGATGGTCATGGCGGCGGCTCCGGTATGCCGGATCCAATGCATCAGTTCGAGATCAAGCGTCTCATCGAGCTCGATCTCTTTGGCTTCGACGCATCCTTCACGAACTCTGCGCTCTTCATGGTGATTGGCGCCGTGCTCATCACGGTCTTCATCATTTTCGCCATGCGCAAGGCCGAGATGGTTCCGAACCGGACCCAATCGGTCGCCGAACTCGCCTACACGTTCGTTGCCAACATGGTCCGTGACAATGTCGGGACCGATGGCATGAAGTACTTCCCCTTCATTTTCACGCTGTTCATGTTCGTGCTGACCATGAACATGCTCGGCATGGTGCCCTATTCCTTCACCGTCACCAGCCACATCATCGTAACGCTCGTACTCGCTCTGATGGTCTTTATCGGCGTCACGATCATCGGCTTCGTGAAGCACGGGGCGCATTTCTTTAGTTTCTTCGTGCCAAAGGGCGTGCCGTTCATCCTCCTGCCACTGATCGTAGTGGTCGAGGTGATCTCCTACCTGACCCGGCCGTTGAGCCTCTCAGTCCGCCTGTTCGCCAACATGACCGCCGGTCATACGCTTCTGAAGGTGTTTGCGGCCTTCGTCGTGGCCATGGGTTTTCTCGGCGGCTGGGCGGCCCTCGCCTTCATGGTGGCCTTCACCGGGCTCGAATTTCTGGTGGCGTTCCTGCAAGCCTATGTGTTCGCCATTCTCACCTGCATCTATCTCAACGATGCACTCCACCTTCACTAAGCAGATCTCGATATTCGATCTTTTCAGGGAGACTTACGATCATGGAAGCAGAAGCAGCAAAGTTTATTGGCGCGGGCCTTGCCTCGCTCGCCCTTATTGGCGCCGGTCTCGGTATCGGAAACATCTTCGGTAGCTACCTGCAGGGCGCGCTGCGCAACCCGTCGGCCGCGCCCGGTCAGTTCGCCAACCTGCTGCTCGGCTTCGCTCTTGCCGAAGCGACGGGCCTGTTCGGCCTCGTGGTGGCACTGATTATCCTGTTCGTGTTCTAGTCTGAGCTGAAGCACGCTCTCCAAAAAGGACACGAGCAATGCCGCAACTCAATCCGCTCGATTGGGCTCCGCAAATCATCTGGCTGCTCATTACCTTCGGCGTTCTTTACCTGCTGATGGTTTGGGTCGCGATCCCGCGCATCGGCACGGTCATCGATAAGCGCGCGGCGAAGATCGCTGGCGACCTTGAGGCCGCCGAAAAGAACAAGCGCGCGACGGAAGAGGCTATTGCCGCCTACGAGCAGGCTTTAACCGAGGCCAAGCAGAAGGCGCACGCCATCGTCGACGAAGGCCGCGCGAAGCTGAAGGCAGAGACCGATGCGGAGCGGGCCAAGCTCGACAAGCAACTGTCCGAAAAGGCGGCGGAAGCGGCCGCGCGGATTGAGAAGGCCCGAGACTCGGCAATGAAGGATGTCACTGCTGTTGCGACAGAGGCTGCCGCCGACATTGTCAAGCAGCTGATCGGCGTTACGCCGTCCAAGGCGGATGTCGAGAAGGCCGTGACAGCGGCACGGAAGGCGTAAGCGATGGAAATCTTTGCATCAGATAAGTTCTGGGTCGCTGTTTCCTTCTTCCTGTTCTTCGGCCTCCTGTACTACTTCGGTGTCCACAGAAGGGTTGCTTCAGCCCTCGACGATCGCGCTGCGTCGATCGCCAAGGAACTCGCCGACGCTCAGGCTCTCAGAGAAGAGGCCGAGGCCGTTCTGGCTGACTACAAGAAGAAGACAGCCAATGCCGCGCAGGAAGCTGAGGACATTATCGAGCTTGCCGCGAAGGAAGCCGAGGCGCTTGCGCTGGAGACCTCAAAGGCGATGACCGAGCAGTTCGAGCGGCGCATGAAGGTCGCCGAGGACAAGATCGCGCAGGCCGAGGCCGACGCGCTTCGGGACGTTCGGGCCGCAGCCGCCGATGCGGCGGTCGCCGCCGCTCACAATGTGATTTCGGGCTCGCTGACGCCTGAGACCGCCGGCAAGCTCATTGACGCCGGCATCGACGACTTGAAGTCAAAGCTCAACTAGGCTTCCGTTTCACAAAGGTCTTCCGGGTTTTGCCGGTGACCCACCCGGCGTGCTCGGCGCGGCGGGTTAGTGCACTTGCGGAGGCTGGAATGTGGAGCACGATCGCCTACTATTTGCTCCTCACAATTGAGTCCATGGCCGGCGTGTTTGGAATCCGTCTCTCAGAAGAAGCCGCTTATAAGACAATCGACCACGTTGGCAGCGCGGTAGAGATACGGGAGTATGCGCCCGTCATGGTGGCTGAAGTGACGCTGCCCAAAGGGAATAGACAAGCTCGAAACCAGGCCTTTCGGCTCCTGTTCGACTATATCTCTGGGGCCAACAAGAGAGCTGCCGGATCCGACAAGGTCGCCATGACTGTTCCGGTTGCCGTCGACGAACCGGAGCGCATTGCGATGACGGTTCCGGTTCAGACGAGCCCCGAGTCGGGAACCATGCGCTTCTTTCTCCCGGCCAAGTACACGCGAGAAACACCGCCACCCGAACCAACCAATACGCGCGTCAAGGTCGTCGCGTTGCCCGCTACAACCATTGCCACCTTGCGGTATTCTGGCTCCGGGCGTGACGCGGAGCGCAAGGAGCAGGAACTGCTCAAGGCGCTAAAAGGGAGCACATGGCGTCCCGCCGGGCGCGCTTACACGCTCTACTACGATCCGCCCTTCACGATATCCTTTTTGAGGCGGAATGAGGCCGCCGTCGCTGTGGAGAGAGCTGCTGGCGCACGCTAGCGTATAACAGCAATAATGGGGCCGTAGCCACCGTGCCCTGGCCGGTCATTGCGGCGTAGCTCGGGGGCGAAGATGCCTGGCGCCCACCCTCCATCGAGAAAGAGTGCGTCCTGTACGCCGAGGCCATCGCGGAAAGCGCGGGCGAAGTTGTAGAAGCTGACCCGTCCCTTGGTCATGACAAAGTAGATCGTCCCATCCGGGGCCACACCGACGCCATTGCGCTGTTTGAAGTCCCGCGAGTTTTTGAGAAAGGCCGGATGGATCTTGCCGTCGATAACCAGCATCGGTCCGGACTGGGTGGCAAAGGCAACATTTGGTGACCGTCCCTTGAACCGGCCGCTTTCGAGCACCCCGGCCTTTCCGTCTCCCCAGAAAAAGACGCCGTTCGGCTTTTTGTAGAAATTGGGTATCTGGCTCGGGCGCCCCGTGACGGTCTTCGTGTTGAGGCGCGAGAGCGTTTTCCCCTGCTCGATGTGGAGACCGACAGGACTGAAGTCGCGTTCGTACATGCCGCCATTCATGGCAAATACGAGCGTGCGGCCTTGAGCTTGTAGCGCCTCCGACAAGGCGTTGAATGTAAGGAACGGGCGTCCATTCTGGCGTTGCCAGAACAAGCGAAGCTCGTCTGTCGCAGGATGGAACGAGCAGACAGTATAGGACGTCCCGAGAAGATCGCGGTTGGTGCACTTGCCTTCGGCGGCATCTGTGGTGGCACCGCCGAAGACCGCCATGGCGACGGCGAGCGTTGATAGGCGAGCAACCGTGCGGAACCGCATGATGAGGTCGGCGTCCCTATTTCAGCGCGACGAAAATCTTGTAGTCCTGGAGCCGCGTCCCCTGCCGCACGGGCAAAGACATCTCGCGCACCATGGAGAAGTAGCCAACCGTCTGGTTGCCAGGCACCGTTACGCGAACCGACATGCGGTCTTGCCCGATTTGCGCCTTGTAGGCGTCCGTCGCCTTGACGGATACGGGCAGCGAGAAGCTACCGGGATAGCCTTTCGGTCCCAGCAGGAGCCGTCCCGCATAGCCGTACTTCACCACCACGCGTCCACCATAGACGCGGCATTCGCGGGAGAGCTTTGTAATCTCGCCGCGATAGATGATGAAGTTCGCATCACCGTTATGGCCGTTCTGATAGACAGTCTTGAGCTTTTCGTTGGGCCAGGCCACGACCTGGGGACAGCTTGTCGCCCGGCCGTCGGCAGCCACCGGAAGCCCCGAGGAAGGATCAGTCTGTGGCTGAGAGCCCGAGAGCGACGGCAGCTTGAAGGACGGCATGGTGTCAGGCAGGCGCTCGCTGGAGAAACCGGTGCTCCCGCCGCCGCCACCACCACAACCCGCCGCGAACGCTGCGGCCACGCAGAGCGTCGCGAGCCCGGTGCTGCGGCTCCAGATATGCCTGTCGTTCCGCCTCAACTCTCCCCGTCCTTTGCTTGACATGCCAGGCGTCCGAGCCTGATATGCCCGGGGCGCGTCGACTCATTCGCTTGACGGCCAGCGCGCTCCCGGGCCGCCAATTGTGCCGAAATTATCGGCCGAAGGCAGTCCCTACAAGACCCGCGTCGGGCCGCCAAGGTGGGATCATCCCCTCTGCCGGAGGCAAGCTCGGCGCTGTTTTGGGCTGAAATGGGGCCGTTGGCTTCGAAACAAAGTAGTTCTGGAGCATAGATGAACGGCACAACACCCGAGATTCGACAAGACGAAGAGCTGCCGAAACTGACTGTCTATCTCGCCGCACCGCGCGGCTTTTGCGCCGGCGTTGACCGGGCCATCCAGATCGTCGAGCTGGCGCTTGAGAAGTATGGCGCACCCGTCTATGTGCGCCATGCGATTGTCCACAACCGTTATGTCGTGGAATCCCTTGAGGCCAAGGGTGCGATCTTCGTAGAGGAACTGGACGAGATCCCCGAGTGTGACGCGCCGATCGTCTTCTCGGCGCATGGGGTGCCGAAATCCGTTCCGGCCGACGCACGCGACCGCCGCATGTTCGTGCTCGATGCGACCTGCCCGCTCGTTTCCAAGGTGCATATCGAAGCTGAACGGCTTTTCGATCGCGGGCATGAGATTTTGCTCATTGGCCATTCGGGCCATCCCGAGGTGGTCGGCACAATGGGGCAGCTGCCGCCAGGCGCGATCCATTTGATCGAAACAAGCGAAGACGCGAACAGCTTCCTACCGAAGGACGAGTCGAAGCTTGCGGTTGTGACCCAGACCACTCTGTCGGTGGACGATACGCATGAGATCATGGCGATCCTGAAACGGCGCTTCCCTGAGATCGTTGTCCCGCGCAAGGATGATATCTGCTACGCGACAACCAACCGTCAGGAAGCCGTTAAGCGAATCGCGCCGCAATGCGACAGAATGATTGTCGTCGGTTCCCCGAATAGTTCGAACTCAATGCGTCTGGTCGAAGTGGCTGAGCGTGCCGGCTGCCCAAGCGCCACACTTGTGGAAGAAGCAAACGAGATCGACTGGAGCCAGTTCGAGGACATTCGCAGTCTTGGCGTGACGGCGGGTGCGTCAGCGCCGGAAGTGCTGGTCGAAGGCATCCTCGATGCTTTCGCGGAGCGCTTCGACTTGCATGTTAGGACCGTTACGACCGCCGAGGAGACGGTCTCCTTCAAGCTGCCGCGCGCGTTGCGAGATTCAACGGCGGCATAGATGGCTGTCTACACGGATGTAAGCGATCAAGAGCTCGAAGCCTTCATCGCGAGCTACGACATTGGCGCGCTGACATCGTTCAAAGGCATCGCCGAAGGCGTAGAGAACACCAACTATCTGGTTCATACGGACACGAACCCCTTCATACTCACGCTTTACGAAAAGCGCGTACGCGCGGAGGACCTGCCCTACTTCCTGTCGCTGATGGAGCATCTCGCAGCAAGGGGAATCACCTGCCCGCTGCCGGTGCGCGACCGTGAGGGACGCATCTTGCGCGATCTCGCCGGCCGTCCTGCCGCGTTGATCAGCTTCCTCGAAGGGGTGTGGATCCGGCGCCCGGACATCGTCCATTGCTCGGAGCTTGGCTCGGCGCTCGCGAAGTTCCACGTCGCCGGGCTCGACTTCCCCATGCGCCGGGACAACGACTTGTCGCTGCCTGGCTGGCGCTCGCTCTTCGAAGATGTGAGAGATGCCGCCGACGGCGTGATACCAGGGCTGCATGATACAATCGCAAGCGAGCTCGACTTTCTCGATACGAAGTGGAACGCGGACTTGCCCATGAGCGTGATCCACGCGGACTTGTTTCCCGACAACGTGTTCTTTCTCGGAGACAAGCTCTCCGGTCTGATCGACTTCTACTTCGCCTGCAATGATACGATGGCCTATGACGTTGCGGTTTGCCTCAACGCCTGGTGCTTCGAGCCCGACGCTTCCTTCAATGTCACCAAGGCGCGCGCCATGCTGCAAGCCTATGAGCGGGAGCGCGCGCTCACGGAGCCGGAATTGGATGCGCTGCCCCTCCTCGCGCGCGGCGCGGCCCTGCGCTTTTTGCTAACGCGCACCTACGACCTTCTGAACACGGATGCGAACGCGCTCGTGAAGACGAAGGACCCGCGCGAGTATTTGCGGAAGTTGCGCTTCCATCAGCGGGTCGTCTCTTATCGCGACTATGGGCTCGGTTCGGACTGAGGAAGAACACGACGATGACCCGACCCAAAGTCGTTATTCACACCGATGGCGCCTGCTCCGGTAACCCGGGCCCGGGCGGCTGGGGCGCGATACTGGAAGCTGGCCCGCATCGCAAGGAACTGAAAGGCGGTGAAGCGCAGACGACCAACAACCGCATGGAGCTTACCGCGGCCATTGAGGCACTGGAGGCACTCAAAGGACCCTCCGACGTCGAGCTCTTCACCGATTCGAACTACTTGCGGGGCGGTATAACCGGTTGGATCAAGAGCTGGAAGCGCAATGGCTGGCGCACCGCCGACAAGAAGCCGGTCAAAAATGTCGAGTTATGGCAACGGCTTGAGCAAGCCGAGGCGCGCCACGAGGTGAACTGGCACTGGGTCAAAGGCCACGCCGGGCACGACGAGAACGAACGGGCTGACGAACTCGCCCGCGAAGGCATGGCCCCGTTTCTAGGGCAAGGTTAGCGCGCTCTAGAGCGCAGCGAGGACCGAATCCGCCGCGGTGATTTCTGCTTCGCCCGGGTCCTCTTCCGTCCTCAAGAACGTGACGACGCCGTCTTCGACGATCATCGCATAGCGCTTGGACCGGGTGCCGAGGCCAACGCCGCTGCCGTCGAAACCCATGCCAATCTTGGCTGTGAATTCGCCGTTGCCATCGGACAGTATCTTGACCTTGTCGCCCGCCCCCGTCACCTCAGCCCAGGCCGCCAAGACGAACGGATCGTTGACTGCCACACAGACCACCTCATCCACTCCCTTTGCCTTCATCGCGTCGGCTGCCTCGATGAAGCCAGGCAAATGCTTCAGATGGCAGGTGGGCGTGAAAGCGCCAGGGACCGCAAACAGCACAACTTTTTTGCCGCCAAAGACATCCTTCGCGCTCTGCGTGTCGATCCCGTCGGGGCCCATGGAGCGGAACGTAGCGTCCGGAAGCCTATCTCCCTCGGCGATTGTCATGCGGGTCATCTCCTCGATTGCTTGCTGCGGGTGTCGGTTATGATTGCGACGCACTTTACCGGGTTAACCGCAAAGCGCCAATCGATGCCGGAACAGATCGGCCAGGTGCGGCGTTACTTCTTCCGACGACGGCAACGCTGCGAGCCCCAAAAGAAGCCCCGAGCCCCAAGGAAGCCCAATGACGCGGATTGGCCTAGCCATTATCACCCTCGCTAGTCTCGCTGCTGGCGGATGCACCACCGGGGAGAAACGCGTCAGCGGCGCAGCCGTCGGCGGCATCTTTGGAGCGGCAATCGCGGGTCCACTTGGCGCAGGCGCAGGGGCTGCGGCAGGTGCCGCGACAGCGCCTAGCATCGCACGCTGAGCCAATCAGCTACGGTTCAGTATGTATCGTCTCGCTGGAGCCTTGATCCGAAACCAGCGTGAAACTTAGCGGCTTGCCCTTGATGGCGGCCGCCTCGTCCGCTGTCGGGAACACGACCAAGAAGCGCTGGCGACCGTCCGTGAGCGGCCCGAGCGCCTTCGGAACCGGTATCAGGACCTCAGAGCTCGAGGCAAACAGATCAGTATTTGCAGCCCCTGGAGCGAAGAGCGCTTCGATTTCGAGTGAGGGCTCCTTGCCGTTCAGATCGGCGGTGACCGTTCCTAGCCGCGGCAGTGTCTTCGCGCCAGCAAGCGCGGGCACGCGCGCACGTGCGCTCTCGATGAGCCGCGCATCACCCCTTCCGAGATCGGCTGGTAAATCCGCCTTAAGGTCTACTGAGACGGGAATACACAGATCCTTACAAAGACCGTAATCGAGGGTAAGCGCGAGCTGCACGGGCTTGTCCGGGTGCTTAGGCGTAATCGTCACAGGAAATACGACCTCATCGTCGTACCCTATCGCCGTGCCGTTTGCGTCGGCAAAACGGTGGGGAGCGGGATAAGAAACATCGATGCTCTCGACGTTCTTCGAACCGGACCAGTCGAAAGTCGGCGGCACGCCCGAATCCCCGGGGTTGCGCCAGTATGTTTTCCAACCGTCCTCCAACCGGAGCTGCACGCCTGCGTGGCGCGTAACCTCGCCTTGCTTGTCCAATGTGCCGCTGACCAGCCGCACCTTGGAGTTGGTTTGGCTGGACCACGGGGATTGACCTACCGAGGCGGCGTTGGTCACGCCACCAAGACAAGCACCACACAAGATCGCGGCTCCCAGGAAGGCGAAGCCGCGCCGATCGAGCAATCTTTGTCTCATCCAAAAGTACAACATGGCTGCAGAATCTACTCGTTGATGCATGCGCACGCGAGCCCGACCAACCCTTTCAGGTGTCACTGTTTTGTGAGTTGAGCGACGAAGCTGCGCGCGCCCTGCCTTATTTGGCGCTACCCTTTTCCCTAAAGCGGGAAGTGCTGTAGCATGATGCCATGGATTCAGACTTTCACTCCGATGAGGAAGGCTATCTCGACGGCCAGCTCTTGATTGCAATGCCGTCAATGGGTGACCCGCGCTTTTCCCGCTCGGTGATCTACGTTTGCGCGCACTCGTCCGAAGGCGCCATGGGCATCGTGATCAACCAACGGGCGCCCAACATCAGTTTCGCGGAGTTGCTAGAACAGCTGAAGATTGTTCCTTCTGAGGAACGCATCTCCCTACCGTCAGCCTTGAACGCCATGGATGTGCATTTGGGCGGCCCTGTGGAGACCGGACGTGGCTTCGTGCTGCACAGCGCTGACTATTTCAAAGCTGAGAGCACACTCCCGATCAACGAAAGCGTATGCTTGACCGCCACGGTCGACATTCTTCGCGACATCGCCAAAGGAAGCGGCCCCGACAGAGCCTTGCTTGCTCTCGGCTATGCCGGCTGGGCACCAGGTCAGCTTGAGGACGAAATCCAATCGAATGGCTGGCTCAACTGTCCTGCGAATCCGGAACTGGTCTTCGATCCAGCGATCGACAGGAAGTACAATAAGGCGCTCGACAGCCTCGGCGTCGACCCCAGTCATTTGGTCAGTGACTCCGGCCACGCCTGAGATCGCGCCGACCGCGCGAGGACCTGAGCTTCGATTGAAAACAGAACCTTATGCCTGGGCCGTGCTGGGACCCGGTAGGCCAGGAATGTCCCCTGGCTTCTGCACCTCAACCTCGATGCCCGACGGCGTGCGCTCGGCCTGAGCCCGCTCACGCTCTTTGCGTCGCCGATGGTTGGCAAGCGCGTTGAGGAGCGCGCCGACATCCCGCGCGGACATCGGCTCACCGTAATAGTATCCCTGCCCGAACTCGCAACCAATCGAGCGGAGATAGTTTGCATCGGCCTGAGTCTCGACGCCCTCGGCGACCACTTCCTTGCCGAGCTCGTGCGCGAGAGTCACGACCGAACGCAGGATCAGCGGGGTATGGTCATCAATTGTACTGTCGTGCACCAGAGACTTGTCGACCTTAATGATGTCGAATGGGAAGCGGTGCAAATAGCTGAGCGAGCTGTAGCCTGTGCCGAAGTCATCCAATGCGAGGCTTGCCCCATAGGTCTTCAGCCAGCTGAGAATCTCAACGGCGCGCTCTGGATTCTCCATGACCAGCGACTCGGTGACCTCGAGCTTCAGAGTCCCGCGCGCGACCTGCTCCCGCGCGAGCAGCAGTCGGATCTCCTGAACCATGTCTTGGCGGAAGAGCTGCCGGCTTGAGACATTGACGCTAACAAAAAGCGGATCACGGTCACGCGGCAGGACACGATGCCATGTCGCGGCCTCGTCTAGTGCCTGGCTCAAAACGTAGCTACCAAGCTCGACAATCAGGCCGGATTCTTCCGCAAGCGGAATGAAATCTTGCGGCGACAGGCGGCCGCGCGTGGGATGATCCCAACGCATCAATGCCTCGAAGCCTGCGAGCTGGTTGGAGGCAAGACGGGTGATTGGCTGATAGAGGACCGATATCTGCTGGCGCTGAAGCGCCATACGCAATTCGCTTTCGAGGGGGAGGCGGTTTTCTTCTTCTGTGCGCATAGACGGATTGAAGATCTCAATACGATCCGCACCCTGGCGCTTCGCACGAAGCATCGCCAACTCGCCGTCCCGAAGCATCTCCTGAGCGTTCGCCTGCGACCCGTCATGTACGACGATTCCGATCGAGGCCGTGAGGATGATCTCCTTCGTGCTGATCTTCATGGGCGTACGAAGCGCCCGGCGCACGCGCTCCGCCAATGTTGCGACGTGATGCGGGTCGCTGTCTGAGATGAGGAGAATTGCGAACTGATCGCCGCCGAGCCGGGCAAGCGTATCCTGCGGATTGAGGTGGCGCGACAACCGCCGCCCCAGCGTCAGCAACATTGAGTCACCGATCACAAGGCCGAAGCTCTTGTTCACGTTCTTGAAGCGGTCGATGTCGATGAAGAGAACTGTCGGGCGGTTCGCTTGGGCTTCGGCCGTCCGCGTGATAGCGCCATCAAGGCGATCCATTAGGAGCTGGCGATTGGGAAGGCCCGTCAAACTATCGTGGACTGCATCGTGCATGAGGCGCTCGTGCGAACGCTTCAAATTGGTCACGTCACGCAAAAGGCCCACGCAACGCAGCAAGCGGACGTTTTCGTTGGGCGCCGCCTGAGCAGTCAGTTCGTACCAAAGATACGTTCCGTCATGACGGCGTAGGCGGAAATCAGTTTGAAAGTCGCCGCCCTTCTTGTCTTGCAGAGACTGCATCAACAGCCGGAAACGCTCCCGGTCGGAAGCATGCATGTGTTTGAGGAACTCGCTCACAGGCACGTTGAGCGCCCCAGGTTCCAATCCGAGTTCAGCCTCCACCTCATGGCCGACAGTGACAAGATCGCGCCCCGCATGCCACTGGAACACATGTGTGCCTGAGCCATCCACAGCAAGCGACTTCATCTGCACAAGGCTAGGCGGTCCCAGGCTCATGGCCGACCCACCGGTGTGGAATGCGAACTGCGTGACGGTGAAGCCCAAAAGCACCAGGATCAGCACAAGGCCTGCAATAAGGCTCGATACGACGACCTCGCCCGAGAGCTTGCCCGTCACAATCATCGATGCGCCTAGGATCCAGACGATCAGCAGCATCCAACTCGGAATCAACGACAAGGCCCGGTCCTGACCGCGCACGGCGAAATAAGCGATCAGAGCGGTTCCAACGCCAGCGACCACGATCGTCGACGCCCGGGCGAGTCCGGCCGCCGTCTGGGGATCGACGATCGCGACGGCGATCAATACGAACTGCGCCGCGATCCATACCCAGAACACGCTGCGGATCCATACATGCCAAAGCCCGATGCGCAGGAACGTATAGAGGAACAACGCCAGGCTCGCGGCAAGCCCGGCTTCGGCCGCGGCGCGATAAGTGGCCGTGCGGTCGGGACCGACCGGGAATAACTTGTTCCAGAAGCCAAAGTCGACGCAGAAATAGACGAGAGCCGCCCACGCGACGAGCGCGGTCGCAGGAAAGATGGCGCGATGGTTCGCGGCAAATATTGCCGTGAGGAAGATCGCCAAGAGTCCCGTGATCCCCAACAGCACGCCCTTGAACAGCATGCTGTCCTGCTGTTTGGCCTGATAATATTTTGGGATCCAGAGCGTCAACTGAGGCACTTTGGAAGAAGCCAACTCCGCCGCATAGGTGACCGTCTGGCCGGGCTCTAGGGTCAGCCGAAACATGTCGGCCCGATCACTCTTCAGGGACTCGGGCCTAAATCCTAGCGAGGGCGTCACCGCGGTGATCCGTGGGGCATCGAGTTCTGGGCGGAACACGCCAGAATTCGCCAGCGTATAGCGCGGAGCTACAAGCCAGCGCACGATGCGTTCGTCCGTCGGGTTCGAGAGGGCAAAGACGAGCCAGCTCGGATCCGTACCGGGAGTCGAGGCCTGTACGGCCATGCGGCCAATGTAGCCGTCGGGCCCTGGCGCGGTCTCGATCTGGAGCCTGTCGCCGCGCCCTTCATAGAGCTCACCCTTCGTGGTGATCTCCATCTTCGGAGCATCGGGGTCGACGGCTATGGCTTCGATGGCCGAGGCCACATTTGCAAGAGGTGGGAAGACTAACGAGAGCGCAACCAGCAGTGCATAGGCGAGCGCAAGCGATCCGGCCCGGCACTGTTTCCAGTACCCAAGGCATCTTGGCGCGGCGCACTGAGCGCTAACCGAGCCATGTGTCGCCACACTCACCCTCCGTTCCCCCTATTCGCGCGAATCCGTTTCGAGCAGCGCGTAAAGCACATGATCGCGCCACTCACCGTTGATGCGCAGATACCGGCGCGCTAACCCCTCGCGCTCGAACCCTACCCGCTCCAGCAGCCGCATCGATGCCGTGTTTGTTGGCAGACACGCCGCCTCGAGCCGGTGAAGGCCAAGCGAATCGAACACAAACGGCACAACCGCGCGGACAGCGGCGGTCATATAGCCCTGCCGCGCATACGCAGCACCGACCCAATAGCCAAGTGTACAGGATTGTGTGACACCGCGCCGGACATTGCACAGCGTGATCCCGCCCACGAGAGCCGAGGACCGGGTATCGTACACAAACAGCGCGTAGCCTATGTCCTCGCGCATGTCGCGCAGATAGTGGCGGATCCGGCGCCGGAATGACGCTCTGGACAGTTCGTCCGGCGCCCAGAGAGGCTCCCACGGGACCAGGAAATCTTGACTTGCGGCACGCAATTCCGCCCAGGCTGGATAGTCCGACATTTGCGGCGCGCGCAGCAGAACCCGGTCGGACTCAAGAACCGGACCGAAATCCCCAGGAGTTGCAGCGCGCAGCAAAGCCATTCGGAAACACCCTCTAGGCGGCTATGGTGGCCGGAACGATGAATCTGTCGGCCACTGCCTCGAATCGTCCCAGATTAGCAACGGGTCCGACAGCCGCAAGACTCAGAGGAGTCTTGAGAACGCGCTGCAACAAGTCCTGGAGATCGGCCGTCTCAACCGTCTCAATCTTCTCTACAAGTTCCGCCGTTGGGAGCACGCGGCCGCAAAACAGGACGTGCCGCGCAAGCTGCTCGGCACGGGCGCTGGAACTCTCCAGGGCCGCTAAGAGCCCCATCTTCATCTGTGCCTTCACGCGTCCAAGTTCGGCCTGGGCAAAGCCTGCATCGGCAGCCCTATCGAGCTCATCGCGAATGACGCCGAACAGCTCGTGCGCCTTCTCGGGGGCGCCAGCGGCGTGGACGACAAACATTCCGCTGTCGGTCAGGCCAGTGGAAAAGGCGTAGACCGAATAACAGAGACCGCGCCGCTCACGCACCTCCTGGAAGAGCCGGGACGACATCCCGCCGCCCAATGCGCCGGCCAAAATCTGGGATGTGAAGTAGTCCGGCTGATGGTAGGCAGGGGCCTCCAGCCCGATCATCAAATGTGTTTGCTCAAACGGCTTGGCGCTTTGGCGGCGGCCACCGCGATAGACGGCCGCCTGGGGATTGGGGGTACCCTCCGCCGACAGTGCCGTCAGCCGGCGCTCAGCCTCCTTGATGAGTGTCTCATGATCGACGGCGCCCGCGGCCGTAAGCACCATGTTCGGTGCGTGATAATGCGTTGCAAGGTAAACCCTGAGATGGTCCCGCTCGAAGCCGCGCACGCTGTCGGCCGTGCCGAGAATTGGACGCCCGACGGGCTGGTCGGGAAAGCCTGCTTCCGAAACGAAGTCGTAGGCAATGTCGTCCGGGGAATCGGAGCTGGCGGCAATCTCCTGCAGAATGACATCGCGCTCGCGCGCAAGTTCGCTGCCGTCGAAGCGCGGTTCCAAGATGATATCGCTCAGGATATCCAAGGCGAGCGGAAGGTCCTTCTGCAGCACGCGCGCATAGTATCCGGTGGAGTCCACCGACGTCGCGGCATTCAAGTCGCCGCCCACCGCTTCGATCTCCTCGACGATCTCACGCGCTGAGCGCCGCGTGGTGCCCTTAAAGGCCATATGCTCCAAGAAATGCGCGACACCATGCTCGGTTTGCTGTTCGGAGCGACTCCCTGCGCCAACCCAGATACCGAGCGAGACTGTCTCCACTTCGGGCATGGTGTGGCTGACAACGGTGAGGCCGTTGCTCAGCGTGGAGCGTATGACACTCACGCCCCGGCCCCCGCGAGAGGCGTCTCGGCCGGGGCATGGTCGACGATGAATCTCGTGACCGTCTCAAAGTCCGCAGGCAGATCCGTGCAGCGCTCTTCGCTACCGAGCTTCAAGGTCAGACGTTCGGGCTGCGCCGGCGCAATGCCGATGGCGCGCTGGACGGCGTCGGGGAACTTCGCCGCGTGTGCCGTCGACAGGACGACCATGGGCGTGCGGCCGAATTCAGGTTCTTGCCGGGCCGCGGCGATGCCGACGGCTGTGTGTGGGTCGACCACCATGCCTGTCTCTTCGAATACTCCCCGTATGGTCATCTGCGTCACTTCTTCTCCCACAGAATGGGCACCAAAAAGATCGCAGAGTTGCCCAAACTCACCTTGGCTTAGCGAGAACGAACCCAGAGCGCGTAGGTCGCCCATCAAGTCCCGGACCCTGGACGCATCCCGTCCCGCAAGCTCGAACAGAAGGCGTTCGAAGTTGCTGGCAAGCTGGATGTCCATGCTGGGACTTGAGGTCGCGATCACACCTTGCGGCTCGTAGGTCCCCGAGGCCAGTGCGCGCGGAAGACTGTCATTGAGGTTCGTGGCGATAACGAGGCGCTGGACCGGAAGCCCCATCGCACGGGCTGCGTAACCTGCGAAAATATCACCGAAATTTCCGGTCGGTACCGAGAAGGCCACGGGCCGGTGAGGCGCCCCGAGCGCGACAGCCGAGGTAAAGTAGTAGCCGATCTGCGCGAGAATCCGGGCGAAGTTGATCGAGTTGATCCCGGTCAGGCGGAGCCGCGCGCTCAGGTCCTGATCCCCGAACATGGCCTTCACGATCGCTTGGCAGTCGTCGAAGGTACCCTCAATCGCGATGTTGTGGATATTGGCCTCGGTCGCCGTCGTCATTTGCCGGCGCTGGACTTCGCTCACCCGTCCCTTGGGGTGTAGGATGAAGACATCGATGGCGTCGAGACCCCGAAAAGCCTCGATCGCCGCAGCGCCGGTATCGCCCGAGGTCGCCCCAACCACAGTGGCCCGCTGTCCGCGCCGCTTCAGCGCCCGGTTCATGAAGCGAGACACCACCTGCATGGCCAAGTCCTTGAAGGCCAGCGTCGGGCCGTGAAAAAGCTCCAACACAAAGCTGTTAGGACCGATTTGGACGAGCGGTGCAACGGCAGGATGATGAAAGCCGTCATAAGCCTCAGAGAGCACCTCCTCTAGGTCCTCTCGGCATGGATCGCCCTCAAGGAAGGGCGCCATGATCCGGTAGGCCGCATCTGCGTAATCGAGCCCGGCAAGGTCGGCGATCTCGTCCTGCGAGAACTGAGGCCAAGTCTCGGGCATAAACAAGCCGCCATCCGCCGCAAGCGCAGCCAGCAGCGCACCCTCAAAAGAGAGCGCCGGCGCAGACCCGCGCGTTGAAACGAACTTCAAAATGAGCCTCCCACCAGAATTCTTGGACTTTTTGGCAGACCCTAGCCGTCGGAGCCCGGCCTCGCAATAAGGCGCGCCAGTACAGTTAAGGCCGCCGGCCGGTCAGGACGCTCCAGACATAGGACACGTAGACAATCAGTAGACAGGCCGCCAACAAAAACCACGTCACGGCGTATTCCAAGTGTTTGTTGGGGAGATCGAGCCTCGTTTGACCGCCCACTGGCCAGCCACCCGGCACGTCTCCCGCCTCCGCATCCAGGAAGAAGGGAAGGACCTCCACCGTCGCTTCTGGGAACATCGAGCGGGTCATGCCGCCAAGGTCCCGCGTGAACCATTGGTTGGCCGCCACATCGTTGTCTGGCGAGAACATGTTTGGCTTCTCGCTGGTTCGCACGAGCCCTGTAACCGTCACGACATCCTGGAGTTGGCCCTCACTCCGGGTTTCCGGATCCTTCCGGTCGTCCGGCACAAAACCGCGGTCGACGAGAACCACGCTTCCCGAGGCCGTTTCAAGCGGCGTAATGACATGCCAACCGGGCTGGCCATCCTTCGAGATCGAATAGAGATAGCGCTCCAAGTTGTTGTGGTAGCGCCCCTCGACAGCGACTCTTAGATAATTGGGGTCGCGCCCTTGCTCGGTGATCTCCATGGCGCGTTCCAGCTCCATGGGTTTGCGCCCGATGCGCGTCTCAATGCGCTGTATGATGCCCTGCTTCCACTCAAGCCGCTGGAGTTGCCACTGGCCGAGCCAAATCAGGATGGCAAATCCGACCAGCGCGGCCACAGAGAGCCTGATGAGTGCTGGAGTTGTCATGGCCGACGGCTAGCGATCCGAAACCAACTTACCTTCTTCGGCCTTGTTCCGGAACTGGAGCGCGATCAGAACGCCCTTGAAGCTACGAAGCAGAAGAAGTGGAAGAACAAGCGCCGCCGCACCCCAAGCCAGAGCATGAACCCAATACGGCGGCTGGTAGACGGCTTCGACATAGAGTGCCGCGCCAACGATAATGAAGCCCGTGAACAGCATCACAAAGATAGCCGGTCCATCGCCGGAGTCAGCGAAGTCGAAGTTAAGCCCACAAACGTTGCAGGCGGGCGCCAGCGCGAGATAGCCATCGAACATTCTGCCTTTGCGGCAGGCCGGGCAGCGTCCAAGAACCCCAGTCAAAACTGTCGCGCCGACGGTCGCGTTCGCTGGACCATTCGCATTGGCGCTGTGTGACTTGCTCATCTGCGACCTCTGGCTATCAACTGACCAGAATAGAAAGGGGCGGTCGCAGGACCGCCCCCATTCAAATGCCGGTTGGTCCCGCCACTAGTGCCCGGGATTTGCTCCTGCGCCCCAAATGTAGATGGAGCAGAAAAGGAACAGCCAGACAACATCGACAAAATGCCAATACCAGGCCGCGGCCTCGAAACCGAAGTGCTTGTGCGGCGTGAAGTGTCCCGCCAGCGCGCGGAACAGACAGACCAGCAAGAAGATCGTGCCCACGATCACGTGGAAGCCGTGGAAGCCGGTCGCCATGTAGAAGGTCGAACCATAGATGTGGTTCGCGAAGCCAAAGCCCGCGTGCGTGTACTCGTAAATCTGCAGGAACGTGAAGAACGCGCCGAGAACCACGGTGCAGGTCAGGCCCCAGATAAGGCCCTTGCGATCGTCATGCAGCATGGCGTGGTGCGCCCAGGTCGCCGTCGTGCCCGACAGCAGCAAGACCAGCGTATTGACCCACGGCAGACCCCAGGGATCGAATGTGTACCCGAAGTAACCGAGCCCAGGAACATCGGTTTCGGCGCTTGGTACCGGCGGCCACTGACCACCCGTGACCGCTGTCCGAGCATAGGTAACGGCATCGTCGGGGAACAGGGCCACGTCGAAGTAAGCCCAGAACCACGCAACGAAGAACATCACCTCCGAGGCGATGAACAGGATCATCCCGTAGCGGAAGTGGAGCTGCACCACTGGCGATTGGTGACCTTCGGCCTCTTCCTTGATGACGTCGCGCCACCAGCCGAACATCGTGATGGTCACGATGACAAGGCCCGGAACGATGTACCAAAGTTGCGGGTCACCCGCTTTCTTGCCCATGAAATACATGAGCAAGCCAATGGCCAACACCAAGCCACCGATCGACCCGACTAGCGGCCACGGACTCGGGTTGAGTAGATGGTAGTCATGTTGCGGTTTTGCGTGGGCCTGGGCCATCTTGAGTTCCCCTTCCTCCCCCAATCGATTATCTGGCGCACCTCATTTGCGCCGCGTCGCTTACGATCCCGACGCCCCATCCCCCGGTGCGGTAGCGACATCCGACGGGTCGTCGCTCCGGTAGAAAGTATAGGACAGCGTAATCTCCTCGATGTTCTTCGTACTATCGTCTTCGACGATCTTAGGATCGACAAAGAACGTAACGGGCATCTCAATGCTCTGCCCAGCAGCGAGCGTCTGCTGCTTGAAGCAGAAGCATTCAATCTTCGTGAAATAGCGCCCGACGGCCTTCGGCGCCACGTTGAAGCCAGCGGTCCCGCCGACAGGCTTATCCGTCGTGTTTTGTGCCTTGAAGAAAACCAGTGCCGACTCGCCGATTCGGACATCAACGGAGCGCAATTCCGACTTGAAGTCCCACGGCAGTTCCTTATCCACATTCGTGTCAAATCGGACCTTGATCGTCCGCTCGAGAACCGTGTCGGGCGCGGCTTCGGCCACTTGCGGCGTCCCACCAAAGCCAGTCACTTGGCAGAACATGCGATAGAGCGGTACGGCCGCGAAGGATAGCCCGACCATACCGGCCACGACGCCAGCCAAAGCGAGCCCCACAAGTGCGCGATTGTCGCGAGGTTCTCGTGGCTGTGGACTGGTATCGCTCTTATGCATGACGTGCAGGACCTCGCTCAGATCTGCCGGACGGCGACGTTTCCGCCAAGCCGGACAAGGGTGACGATAAAGAACAGCACAACGAGTATCGCGAGGGTCCAAGCGATTGCCAGAGACCTTCTGCGTTGGCGGCGTTTGCGTTCGGCTTCAGCATTTTCCATCACAACGTCCAGATGCGCGGTAGCACACCATCATCCACCCCAAAGCCATGCTCAACGAGCAAGGCCGCAAACAGCACAAACAGATAAAGGATCGAATAGGCGAAGAGATTCTTTGCGGCGCGTTCGGCCGCAGCCCCTTCCCGCTCCCGATAGCACTCGTAGGCGAGCACCAAGAAGAACGCCCCGAAGACCGCTGCCACCAACGTGTAGAGCATTCCGCCGAAGCCCATCAAGGAGGGCACCATGCCAAGTGGCACCAGGAGAACGCTATAGATTAGAATCTGCCGGCGCGTCTCGTCGGGCCCGTGAGTGACGGGCAACATCGGAACGCCAGCGCGCTTGTAGTCTTCGTTGCGGATCAACGCCAAGGCCCAGAAATGAGGCGGCGTCCACATAAAGATGATGAGGAACAGCACGAACGACTCAAGGCTAACCGTCCCGGTGGCCGCAGCCCACCCGACCATGGGCGGCAACGCCCCCGCTGCACCGCCGATGACGATGTTCTGGGGCGTCGAGCGCTTCAGCCACATCGTATAGACGAAGACATAGAAGCCGATCGTGAAAGCCAAAAGCCCTGCGGCTACCCAATTCACCATCAGGCCGAGACAAATCACGGAGCCGATACCGAGGACCGAACCGAAAGCCAACGCCTCACGAGGCGTGAGTGCGCCCTGCGGCAAAGGTCGCGACGCCGTGCGCGCCATGCGAGCGTCGATGTCAGCGTCGTACCACATATTCAAGGCACCCGACGCGCCCGCTCCCACCGCGATGCAGAGCAGCGCAGCGATCGCGAGAACGGGATGCATGGACACAGGGGCCACGACCAAGCCAACAAGAGCCGTAAAAACCACGAGGAACATGACACGCGGCTTAAGCAGCGCCGCATAGTCGGCGATGTCGCCCCCAAGGTTGTTCCCAAGGGCGACATCCAACGTGGCTCGTGTCGTTTCGACGCTCGCGTCTGTCATCAGCCTATCCGCTCCGGCGCTGCGTTGTGGCGCTCCAAGTCACTATTTGATGCGCGGCAGCGTATCGAAGGTGTGGAATGGCGGCGGAGAAGGCAGCGTCCATTCCAGCGTTGTGGCACCGGGACCCCAAGGATTGGCCGCGGCCTTCTCCTTGCGGGAGAACTGGACGAACAAGCCAATGAAGAAGATTACAAAGCCTGCCATGGCAAGGTACGCACCAAGCGAGGAGACCAAGTTCCAGCCGGCATAGGCATCTGGATAGTCCGCATAGCGGCGCGGCATGCCTGCAAGACCGAGGAAGTGCTGCGGGAAGAACGCCAGGTTGGCCCCGATGAACATGGTCCAGAAGTGCAGCTTGCCCCAGAATTCGGAGTACATGTAGCCATACATTTTCGGCGACCAGTAGTACCAGCCCGCGAATAGGGAGAAGACCGCGCCGAGCGACAGCACATAATGGAAGTGGGCCACCACGTAGTACGTATCGTGGAAGGACCGATCGACACCGGCATTCGATAGCATCACGCCCGTCACGCCACCAACGGTGAACAGAAAGATGAAGCCGAGTGACCAAAGCATCGGCGTCTTGAACGAGATCGAACCGCCCCACATGGTCGCAATCCACGAGAAGATCTTCACGCCCGTCGGTACGGCGATCACCATCGTGGCAAACACGAAGTAGGCCTGCGTGTTCACATCGAGACCCGCCGCGTACATGTGATGCGCCCAGACCACGAAGCCAATGACGCCGATCGCCACCATGGCGTAAGCCATGCCGAGATAGCCGAACACGGGCTTCTTGGAGAACGTGGCGACGATCTGACTGACCATGCCGAAGCCGGGCAGGATCATGATGTAAACTTCCGGATGGCCGAAGAACCAGAACAGGTGCTGCCAAAGAAGTGGGTCGCCGCCACGCGCCGAGTCAAAGAACGCAGTGCCGAAATTGCGATCCGTCAGCAGCATGGTGATCGCGCCAGCCAGGACCGGCAACGACAGCAGCAGCAAGAAGGCCGTAACCAGGATCGACCAAACGAACAGCGGCATCTTGTGCAGGGTCATGCCAGGCGCGCGCATGTTCATAATAGTGGTGATGAAGTTGATCGCGCCCAGAATTGACGATGCGCCCCCAAGGTGAAGCGCCAAGATGGCGAAGTCGACGGCAATGCCGGGCGAGCCGCTCGTCGATAGCGGCGCGTAAATCGTCCAGCCTGCACCGGCCCCGGTCGCTCCAGGGGCGCCTGGCATAAACAGCGAGGCGACCAAGAGCACAAACGCCATGGCCAGCAGCCAGAACGAGATGTTGTTCATGCGCGGGAAGGCCATGTCCGGCGCCCCGATCATCAACGGCACCATCCAGTTGCCGAAGGCGCCCATTGTGGCCGGCATGACCGCGAAGAACACCATAATGAGCCCGTGCGCCGTGACGAACACGTTGTACATCTCCGGGTTTCCGAAGATCTGCAGACCAGGCTCCATGAGCTCGGCGCGCATAGCCATGGAGAGAAGGGCGCCGACAACGCCGCCAACAAGCGACAGGATCAGATAAAGTGTGCCGATGTCCTTGTGGTTCGTCGAGAAGAGCCAGCGCCGCAAACCATGCGGGTGATCGTCGTGATCGTGGTGGGCAGCTTCTGCCTGGGCATTGTTCGCCATTACCGTCTTCCCCTGTCGTCCTCTTGTGTTTGTGTCCGGCCGTCAGGCCGCATGTTGATCAGCGCGCAGACCGCTAGTCGCGCACCGATGCCAGCTTGTCCTTCGCGTTGATCGAGGCTGTTTTTTTGCCCGCAACCCAGGCGTCATACTCTTCTTGGGAGACAACGCGCACGGCTATCGGCATGAAGGCATGGTTGCGTCCGCAGAGCTCAGAGCACTGACCATAGAACCAACCTTCTTTCTCCGCGCGGAACCAGGTCTGCTGAAGACGCCCCGGCACGGCGTCGAGCTTGACGCCGAACGACGGCACAGCCCAGTCGTGTATAACGTCATTTGATTTCAGGCTGACAACAACGTTCGCGCCGACAGGAACGACGACCTCATTGTCGACTGCCAGCAGTCGAGGTTGACCCGGCTTCAGCTGGTCGTCGGGCACCATGATCGAATTGAAGCTGATGTCCTCGTCCGGGTAATCGTAGATCCAGTACCACTGAGCGCCCGTTGCAGTGATGGACACATCCGCTTTCGGGAAATCGTACTGCGCGAACAACAGCCGAAACGAGGGGATCGCGATAGCAACCAGAATGAAGATCGGGATCACGGTCCAGGCGACTTCCAGCAGTGTGTTGTGGGAGTTGCGCGAGGGTTCCGGGTTGCTCTTCTCGTTGAAGCGGACCATGACGTAGATCATGAGGCCCAAGACGAACAACGTAATCGCGATAATGATTACGTTGACGTAGTTATGGAAATCGTTGATCTGGGCCATGATCGGTGTCGTGGCTTCCTGGAAGCCAAGCTGCCACGGATGAGGCTGCCCCAGCGGCAGGTCTTCAGCGAGCGCCGAACCACTGGCGCCGAACCCCGCGAGCGCGGCAAGAACCATCAATGCACGATGCAACATCCCCATCCCAGAACTCCCAAGCCCTGCTCTGCTACCGCGCCGTCATGGCCGGCGTCAGAGCGCAATTGTCACCGAACGCGGGCAGGTTAACCCGGCGCCCACAGTCGCGTTGGCGGCGCAAACAAGCCTTCGCAGAGTACTGGCGTCGCCCCCGCAGAAACGTGTTTCTTAGCCGACCCAGCATAGCCGCAAAGCCAGCACTTATTGTTTATATTTTAAAAACATAAAGGGTATTCATTGGCAACAGTCATGATTCAGTTTTCAGTTGCGACATGGCGCACTTGCCCAACAACAGCGCTTGGAGGTTGATGCCGCGGCGCGGGGCTCGGACGAAGTCCAAGTCCGCTGACCCACGTCAAAATGCCCGCGATAGACTTGGTCGAAATTTGGCCCTATTGCGGGGCGAATGGCCTTGTTGTCCCGTTCGCCGTTGCGCGAAGGCCGCGCTTCATGAGTCGTGTCGGCAGGGCCGTACCCCGGCGATCGGATGCAAGGAAGGCCACTTCGCTCCATGCTCACCCCATTTCCAATGGCTTGCCCCCCTTACACACGTTCTCATTGCTCCATCCGCCCTGGTCTGAGACTTATGGCCGCGGTCGCAGCCGCGTTTGTCCTCCTAGTTGCGAGCGCAACGCTGGTTCGCGCTCAGGAGGCGGACGCTGCTCCAACTCCGGCGGGCCCTTCGGCAGTGCTGCGGGGAACCTACGGCGCCTGGCAGCTCTATTGCAGAACGCCCCCCGGCGCGCGGGAAGAGAAGTGTGCAATCGTCCAGATGGTGACGGACGAGGAACGGCCGAATGTCGGCTTGAACGTGCAGCTCTTCAAATCCATCGGAGCCGACACCAACATGATGCGCGTCGTGGCGCCGCTCGGGATATTCCTCCCGAGAGGTCTCGGGATGAAAATCGACGGAGAGGATGTGGGCAATGTGCCTTACATCAAATGCGGGAAGACATCTGGTTGCATCGCCGAGTTTGAACTGCAGAACGAGGTCGTGACCAAGCTGAAATCGGGTCAGAGCGCGCTGCTGATTATCTTCCCGACCGTTGAAGAAGGAATTGGGATTCCTGTCTCGCTGGAGGGATTCACCAAAGCTTTCGGGACACTCAAATAGCAAATCGGCGGCAGAAAAGGAGAAATCCGCCGCCGATTCGTCCGTCTTTTGGGGGACGGAAAGCGCCAGCAAACCGTGCAGGGTTCAGAATGTGGCGCGACTTGGCGGAGTATATGGCGCAGCCCGCCGGTCGTTCAAGTGGCCGCACTCCCAGACGATCGCTAGGTAACGAATTGTGTACTGGTTGATTTTCGTAACCTGCGCCCTTACGTCAAGCAAGCACTGCTCGCCCGCGTTCAGGGCCGGCGGCACTCGACATCACGCGGCGTACCAGGAGGCTGACCGACCATGGAACCAAAGCTGTTCTCCCCGCTTGAACTTGGCGACCTAACCCTTCCCAATCGGATTGTGATGGCGCCGTTGACGCGAAATCGCGCAACGCTTGAGGGCGATGCGCCTCATGCCCTCCACACCACTTATTACACACAGAGGGCGAGTGCCGGTTTGATCATCAGCGAGGCAACGCAGATCTCCCCCGAGGGCAAGGGCTATATCCAAACGCCCGGCATCTATAGCGACGAACAGGTCGCGGGCTGGAAAACCGTAACCGATTCCGTACATGCCGCGGGCGGCCGAATGTTCTTGCAACTCTGGCATGTCGGGCGGATATCCCATGTCTCGCTGCAGCCAGAAGAGCAAGCCCCCGTAGCCCCGTCCGCCATCGCGGCCAACAGCCAAACGTTCATCAGCACTGGCTTCGCGGACGTGTCCGAACCCCGGGCGCTGGATACGGGCGAAGTCGCCCGCATCGTCGCCGACTATAGAAAGGCTGCGGAGAACGCGAAAGCTGCGGGCTTCGACGGAATCGAGGTCCACGCTGCGAACGGCTACTTGATCGATCAGTTCCTCCGGGACGGGACCAACAAGCGCGACGACGCCTATGGGGGCACGCCTGAACAGCGGTCATTGTTCCTCGCAGAGGTCCTCGAAGCGGTCACGCAAGTGTTCCCGCCTAAGCAGGTGGGCGTCCGCTTTAGCCCCTTCTCCGACTTTAACGATATGGCCGACAGCGACCCCGTGGCCACCTTTGCGGTCGCGATGGCCCGCGCGGAGGAGGCTGGCCTCGGCTATGTCCATATGGTGGAAGGTCAGATGGGAGGGCCGCGCAGTATTCCGAACGGAGCGATCGATGCTCTGAAGGCGAACTACTCCGGTGTCTACATGGCCAACAACGCCTATGACCGGCAAATGGCGATCGATGCGGTCGAGTCGGGCGAAGTTGATCTCGTGGCCTTCGGATCCTTGTTTATCGCCAACCCGGACCTCGTTGAACGCTTCCGCAAGGATGCCCCACTGAACGCGCCGGACCCGCAGACATTCTATGGTGGCGATGCTGCAGGGTATACCGACTACCCCACCCTGGAGGAAGTCACCTAGGGCTCAACACGAACCGAGGCGAGGCATCACCTCCCTGGCCCCCGCCCGTGGCGATCAATCTCGCTCTCTGCCGATCGCGCCCACAATTTGGGCGCGGTCTTGGTTAGACTGCCCCATCCCGATCAAGCTTGGGGATCGGACGAGAAGATGGGTGTCGGAGCGTTAGCCATGCGGTTTGGATCTTTGGGCGTTTGGACGGCTCTCGCGGGCGTCGGAGTCATTTGCCTTGCCCTAGCGAACGCAGACGTCGCGGAGTCCAAAGGCAACGCAGAAGATATTCGCGCTTCTTACAGGGTCGGCGTTGGCGCAATCGATCTCGGCACCTTCGACCTGACTGGTGTTGTCGACCGCAAGACTTACACGCTTAAGGCCAAAGGCGATTTTTCGATCCTTGCCGGGCTCGTCTACAGGGCGACAGGCACGACGAACAGCAACGGCAGACGCCTTGATGCGGTTGCAAGGCCTCAGCGCTTTGACTTCTCCTACACCGACAACAGGAAAAAGCAGGCGATGCAAATCGTCTTCAAGAACAAGGCCGCGCCCGTCGTCACACGCACGCCGAAGAAGCGTCCGGACAAGAAGGCCGTGCCACTTTCTGAGGGTCAGTTGCGCAACGTACTCGATCCGCTGACCGCAGCCTTCTTGTCCGTACACGGCAATTTCCCGGCAGGCGACACGGCCGTGTGCAATCAAACTCTGAGGGTATTCGACGGAAAGCGTCTCTTTGAACTGACGCTATCCCCGAAACGGACAGAGAAACTTGGCAAGAGAGCCCCGGGCGGGCTGCGGGCCGCCGCCGTCTGCGCGGTCCGATATCAGCCGATTGGCGGCCACAGGCCAGAGAGTAGGACGGTAGCGTATCTGCAGAAGTCCAAGGACATCGAGGCATGGCTGGTGCCTGTCTCAGGGACAGACATGTTCGTGCCGTACAAGGTCGTCGTGCCCACCGCATGGGGACAAGGCACGGCAAGACTGACCAAGTTAAAGACGCAAGCCTCAGCAGGCCGCCGCGCCAGCGCCCGCTAGAGCGCCTCGGTCTCGAACAAGCGGTCGATGTTGCCGTCCCAAGGTCCCTGATAAGCTGCGATCAGACGGTCTGCCTCGGTTCGACCGGTTTCGGCAATCTCCAGCAGGGGGGTCAGCATGCGCGTTTCGTCGTGGCCCTGTTCATTCACTCGGGCGCGCCTCAGAAGGCCGCCTTCGGCGAGCGCCAAGATTTCGCGCGCAAGATCCTGGACAGTTCTGCCGCGAAACGGCGTCGCAAGACCCGTCTTCGGCACCGCTAAGCGTAGCTCCTCGCGCTCTGCCTGCGTCCAACCCTCGACGAGCGATGCCACATTATCGAGAGCCGTCTTGTCATAGAGCAGCCCCGCCCAAAGCGCTGGCAAGCCCAAGAGCAGACCAAGAGGCCCCGCATCGGCGCCGCGCATCTCAAGAAACTTCTTGAGGCGCACTTCCGGGAAGAGCGTGGTGAGGTGGTCGGCCCAATCTTCCATGGTGGGCCGTTCGCCCGGCAGCGCCTGGAGTTTGCCGGCCAGAAAATCCCGGAAGGACGAACCGGCCGCTTCGATATAGCGCCCGTCGCGATAAACGAAGTACATCGGGACATCGAGCGCATAGTCTACATACCGCTCAAATCCCATGCCGTCTTCGAAGGCGAAAGGAAGACCCCCTGTCCTGTCCGGATCGGTGTCTTGCCACATCTGCGCGCGATAGGACTGAAAGCCGTTGAGCTTGCCCTCCTTGAAGGGTGAGCTCGCGAACAGTGCTGTGGCCACGGGCTGGAGCGCGAGGCCGACGCGTAGCTTGCGCACCATGTCCGCCTCGTCGCTATAGTCCATATTCACTTGCACGGTCGCGGTACGGAACATCATGTCGAGACCATGGGCACCGCGCGTCGGCATGTACTGCATCATGATGCGGTACCGGTCCTTCGGCATGAGCGGCGTCTCGTCGAGGGTTCGTTTCGGCGAGAACCCAAGCCCAAGGAAGCCAATGCCAAGCTGCCGCCCGACCGAGCCAATTTGCGACAGATGCTGGCGCAGTTCGGCTTCAGTCTCATGGATCGTTTCTAGCGGCGCTCCGGACAACTCAAGCTGTCCACCAGGCTCCAAGCTGATTGAGCCGCCGATAGGACAGTCCGAACACGACAGCGCGATGATCTTGCCGTTCTCGCGGATCGCATCCCAGCCAAAGCAATTGTGATGCGCCTCCAAGAGCGCGCCAATGCCGCGATCCCCCTCGTAGGGAACGGGTGTGTTGTCGCTGACATTGAAGCCGAACTTCTCGTGCTCCGTACCGATGCGCCACTCGGACTGCGGCTTGCACCCTGCCTCTAAGTACCCGGCGAGCTCATCGCGCGACTCGATCGTAGGGCTCGCTTGCCCGTGGCCTTTGGGCCCGTCAACACGTGTCGACATGAGAGAGACGCTCCGATTGGATCGATTAAAATAGGTTCAGCCGGTGGCCGGTGTGTATCGGCGCGTCTGCGGGACGCGAATGGGTCACTATATCGTACGGCGCGACCGGCGCGGCAAGAGACTATTCTGCGCTATAACAAAGCCTTGATGGTCGCCTGCCGCGACCAAATCATGCTGCGCAAGCTCAGACCATCATACGATGGTAGAGATCGAACATGATCCAAAGGCTGCCGCCCACCATGATGAAGATCAGGACGAGGGCGAAGGCCAGCGCGACGAGGTTCTCGCGTGGTGTCGTCTTGAAATCGATATGCAGGAAGAAGGTCAGATGGACGATGATCTGCGCAACGGCGAACACCGCGATGATGATCAGCGTGGTCTGACGCGGCAATGCGCCCGTTGCCACAAGGCCGAAGGGTATGGCCGTGAGGATGACAGCTAAGGCGAGCCCAACCAGGTAGGGCTTCAGGGTCCGTTCGATTTGGAGACCTGACTTTACTTCCATCACAACAACCCCGGCAGATAGACCACTGAGAAGATCACGACCCAGATGATGTCGAGGAAATGCCAGAAAAGGCCAAGCCGCATGAGCCGCGAAGCGACCGGCGCGGTGATGCCCTTGAAGTAGACCTGGCCCATCATCACCAGTATCCAGCACAGGCCGACACTGACATGAAGGCCGTGCGTGCCCACAAGCGTGAAAAAGGCCGACAGGAATCCGCTGCGCTGAGGCCCCGCTCCTTCCGCGATCATCCCTGCGAACTCGCCAATCTCCAGATAGATGAAGCCAGCGCCAAGCAGGAAGGTAACAGCCAGCCAGAGCAGCACCTTGCCCCGTTCGCCGGCCGATAGTGCGACGGCGGCGATGCCGAACGTTGTACTGCTCAAGAGCAGCAGCGCCGTCTCGGCTACGACTCGGTCTAGCTCAAAGACGTCCTTGGGCGTCGGGCCACCGGCGGCATTCCCGACCATGATGAGGTAGGTGGCGAAGAGAAGCGCGAAAATAACTGCATCGCTCATCAGGTAGAGCCAGAAGCCGAAATCCTTCTCTTCGTAACGCTCTGCGTCACGATGGCTGATCGTCATGTCGGCGACAGTTGTCATGTGGCGGGCTCCGCCGCGGCATCGCCCGCATAGCCTGGCTCATCCGCCATTTCGTTCTTCGGCGCTTTGGCAAGCTGCTCGAACCGCGCGTCCTCAATCTCCTTCACCTCGCTTGCCGTCATGACAAACTCGTCGTCGTCATCGGAGGCGCGGTAGATGATCGTTCCCGCGATCACGGCCAGCGCCAGAAGCGCAAGCCACCACATCCACCAGATAGCCGCGAAGCCGAAAATGCCGCCAGCGACACCGATCACGAGACCGGCATATGTGTTCTTCGGCATGACGATGTCTTCGTATTCCAAGGGCCGCTCATAGGCGACACCGCGCCGCTTCATGTCCCACCACGCATCGCGGGATTCCACTTTGGGCAGAACAGCGAAGTTGTACGGAGCCGCCGGCGAGGATGTGGCCCATTCCAGCGAACGGCCATTCCACGGGTCGCCTGAAAGATCGAGCGCCTCGTTCCGCTCGCGAATGCTCACGATAAGCTGGACAGCGAGGCAGATCATGCCAAGGAGAATGATGACGGCACCGACCCACGCTACGATGAGATGGGGCTGCCAGGCGGCGATTTCGTAGTGCTCCATCCGGCGGGGGAAGCCGAGCATGCCGAGCACATAGAGCGGCATGAAGGCGATATAGAATCCGATGATCCAGCACCAGAAGGCGCGCGTGCCCCATTTCTCATTCAGCTTGAACCCGAATGCCTTTGGGAACCAGTACATGTAGCCGGCGAGATAGCCGAACAGCACGCCGGGAATGATCATGTTGTGGAAGTGCGCCACGAGGAACGTGGTGTTGTGCATCATGTAGTCGACCGGCGGCAGCGCTAGAAGCACGCCCGACAAGCCGCCAATCACGAAGGTCACCAGAAAGCCGATGGTGAAGAGCATCGGTGGTTTGAAGATGATGCGGCCGCGATACATGGTCAGCAACCAATCAAATACCTTCACCCCTGTGGGTACCGAGATGATCGCGGTCATCGTCCCGAAGAACGAATTGACTTTCGCGCTCGAACCCATGGTGAAGAAGTGGTGCAGCCAGACGGTGAACGACAGAAGGCCGATTGCGATGGTCGCGCACACGAGCGAGACGTAGCCAAACAGACGCTTCTGACTGAAGGTCGAAACGACCTCGGAGAACACACCAAAGGCCGGCAGGATGAGGATGTAGACTTCGGGATGACCCCACAACCAAAACAGGTTGATGTAGTTCATCATGTTCCCGCCAAGCTCATTCGTGAAGAAATGGAACCCGAAGTTCCGGTCGAGAATCAGCGTGGCGCACGCCACCGTCAGCGCCGGGAATGCGAAGATGATGAGTACGGATGTGATGAATATGGTCCAGGTGAAGAGCGGCAGACGGAACATCGTCATCCCTGGCGCTCGACACTTGAATATCGTCACCAAGAAATTGATGCCGGTCATCGTCGTGGCGAAACCGGATATGAAGACCATCCATAGCCAGTAATCGACTCCGACGCCGGGCGTGTATTGCACGCCGGAATAGGGTGGATAGGCCGTCCACCCCGCTGTGGAGAACTTGCCCACGACCAGCGAGATGAGCATGAGACCCGCGCCCGCTGTGGTAAGCCACAGGCTGATAGAGTTCATGAACGGAAACGCTACATCGCGGGAGCCGATCTGCTGCGGCACGATCAGGTTCGCAAGGCCCGAGAGAAACGGCATGGCCATGAAGAAGATCATGATTGTGCCGTGCGACGAGAATATCTGATCGAAATGGTCTGGCGGCAGATAGCCTTCGTTGTTGTAGGCGATCGCCTGTTGGCTGCGCATCATGGCTGCGTCAACGAAGCCCCGCACCAGCATGACCAGCGCGAGCATGATATACATGATGCCGATCTTCTTGTGATCGACGCTGGACACCCATTGGGTCATCACCATGCGCCAAGCGCCGAAATAGGTGATGGCCCCGACGACCGCGAGCCCGCCCAGCACAGTCACCGCGGCGCCTGAAGCAGCGACAGCGCTGTAAAACGGCAGGGAGTCAATTGTCAGTCGTCCAAAAATATCCACTGATCTATTCCGTCGTTTCGGCTTTTCTCGAGAGCGGCATGCGATCGACGTCGCCGTGAGAATACTTGCCGATGATGCAGTCGAAGAGATTAGGTTCGACGGGTGAGTAATAGGTCACCGGAACCTTCTGGCTCGGCTTGGCAAGAGTTTCATAGGTTGCAGCATCAAGCGCCTTGCTCGATTGCTTCACCTTTTCGATCCACGCATCGAAGTCGTCCTTCGACATCGCATGCGTCTGGAATTGTTGATCCGCGAATCCTTTGCCGCTGTACTGAACATTGCGGCCCCAGAACGTGCCCTTCTCGTCCGCCACCAGGTTGAGCCGCGTTTGCATCCCGGCCATGGCGTAGATCTGCCCGCCAAGTTTCGGGATCACCAGCGAGTTCATGACCGTGTCGGAGGTAATCTCAATGCTCACCGGCGTATTGACCGGCATGGCCAACTCGTTGACGACGGCGACGTCATGCTCTGGATAAACGAACAGCCACTTCCAATCCTGCGCGATGGCTTGCACCTGAAGCGGCTTCACGCTGGGATCGATCTCCGTATAGGGATCGAGCTTGTAGGTGTATTCCCACAAATGGAATGCCAGCCAGACGACAATCGCGGCTGGAACGCTCCAAACCACAATCTCGGCGGGCCAATAGAAATCGAAGTTCGGCGTGTACCGTGCCTTCCGATTTGTGCCGCGATAGCGGATCGTGAACCACGCGGCCATGATGAAGACCGGAATGATCACGATCATCATGATGGCGGTTGCTTTGAAGAGGAGGTTCCTCTCGGAAAGCGCGATCGGCCCTTTTGGGTCGAGTGTGGGCCCTTCCACGACACCACAACCCGCGCACAACACCGTTAGCCCCGCCACGGCCGTCGCAGCCGAGATGCGAGAACTCCATCGAAGTGCGCGCGCGTGTCTGACGATCATGTCTTCGCTGCTTCGATCCGAGAACGGTATGATTAGTCTGCTTTCAACCGTAACGGCTTATGGCCGGATTTGCGAGGATAGACCAAGCTTCGCGCACAACCTGTGACAATCGAGGCACAGCACCAAACAGAATTGCGGGACTGATCAGCGCCAGTCACCCCAAACGGCGTTGACCAGTGTCAAGCACGCGACCGCAGCAGTGTCCGCACGCATCACACGTGGTCCGAGCGAAATGGGTAGAACAAACTCCTTACTCAGAAGGAGATCGCGCTCTTCGGGATCGAAGCCCCCCTCGGGCCCAATCAGAACCGCATGCGGACGGGCCGCCTCCGAAGCCAAGGCCTCAAGAGGCGAGGAGACCGCAGCAGTTTCGTCAGCGACAACAAGCAGCCGCTCTGGGTTCCACTGTTTCAAGATCTCGGCGAGCTTTTGCGGCGCGTGCACTTCGGGTACCCGCAGGATGCCGCATTGTTCTGCCGCCTCCACCGCATTTGCCTCAAGACGTTCGACTTTGACTCGCTCGGCAATCGTTCGGTGTGTGATGGTCGGACGCAAAACGCTGGCGCCCATCTCGGTCGCTTTCTGCGCCATATAGTCGACGCGGGCGCGCTTGATGGGGGCAAAGAGATAATGGAGATCGGGGCCGTCCTCTTGCGCCCGGGTCTGGTGCTCGACGACGAGAGTCAGGGTCTTCTTGGCAAGCTTGTCGATACGGGCGCACCACTCGCCGTCCGCCCCATTGAAAAGCAGGACATAGGAGTCCGGCTTGAGCCGGAGCACGTTCGCGAGGTAGTGCGTCTGATCCCGATCCAGCACCACTTCAGTGCTCGCGCGTAGCGGAGACCTGACGAACAGGCGTGGCAGTTTGGAGGGCACGGTCACGAAAGCCTTTTTGGCCCAGATCGCCGCGCTTTGACAGACGTGTTTCGTGTTCCACGAGCCGTCTCAACGCCTTCAGGCCAACGCGCCAGCCCGTTGGCTGCGGCCAATCGACTTCGGAGCCCCAGTTCCCGCCACAGGTGTACGACGTGATGCCTCGCACCTTACCACACAAGCCTCATTATGCTACTATAACTTGTCTTTCAATGGCATTATACCTGCGATTGTTCTTCTGTGTCCTAAGGAGACCTCGAGTTCGGGCGTACTGCCTTAGTATCCCATGCGCCGTTTGAACATCGCTCAAATATCTCTAACCATCTCAGGAACTGAAAACGATATGAAATTCTCCACGATATACTCAAATACTGTATCAATTAGCGCGTTACTTGTGGCTCTGACCTTCTCCAGCAATGCGCATGCGGGCTATAGCTCTTGTACTGAGCTCTCAGCGCCAAAAAATGCTGACTCAATTTTTAGATCAACAGGCGTACCCGAGCAGTATGCGGAAGATATTCTGCATTCGAGTTTCAGGTCAAACATAGAAGAAATTGCAAAAAAGGAATCCAAGGACACTGTTAGAGTTCTTCAAACTGATGCTGCCAGTGGCGAAATTCTGACGTCGCTTTGGACCTTTTTTTCGAGAAAGGGAAAAAACTTTATCGGAATAGGTGTTAATGAACCTGGCAGCAGGCCTCCCTTATCTTCTAATCGAGTGGACCTTTTGAGGCAAAGGCGCATAAAAATAGTAGAGGAAAACTTATCGTATACACACGTTGGGGAGCGTCAGAGTCGGATAGCAACCCCACTAATGTTCTCAGCGCTGAAAAATAAACACGATCTTGTTATCGACTGTTTGGGAGAGTTCGACAATACAAAACACGTTACTGGCATTGTGGAGAACTCATTAAATCTCTTAAAAATTGGAGGTTCATATTATCTTACTATACCTTGGAAATACTTG
>JASJEH010000113.1 GCA_030064755.1 Methyloceanibacter sp.
ATTCGTGGATGGCCACCCGGGTCCGGCTTCGCCGGCCCGGGCGCAGGCTCAAGTCTGGGCCCGGCCATGACAAGTCAGAGAGCCGAAGCATCCTCCGTCGTCTCTGCCTGTCATCGCCCGGCTCGACCGGGCGATCCAGTAATCGACGCGGTGCCGGATCACGACGGGCGGTGTCTACTGGATGCCCCGATCAAGCCTGTACTCGGGCTGGCGAGGCCCGACCCGGGTGTCGGGGCATGACGAGGTCGAGCGTTGAGGTGCATTCGTGCGTCCACTTCTCCGTCGTCACCCCCGGGACGCTGCGCTCAAGTAGCAAAGCGATTGCACCTACACGAAGTCCGACAATCCACGCATTTCACGCGGCACTCACATTCGTGGATGGCCGGGCGGGAGCCCGGCCTTTCGGCATGGTGTGCATGGATGGTTTCTCGGGCCGCGCTTGCGGCTAGCGACTTGTCTCGGTGCGGGAGCCTGTCAGGGGCGAGGACGCAGCGGCGGTGTCGCGTGCCGAGCGGCTGCGGATCTCGTTCCCCAGAAAGTCGATAGAGCAGGCGCCGGAGCAGTGCCCTGCTTTCCCTTTTTCGCAAGGGTTGGAACAAGTGTGTGGTGTGTCCGCCATGATTTCGCTCTGTGCCTTCGCTCTCGCATTTCCAATTCAATGATGGGGATGCTAGACGCGGGCACGATGAAATCAATTGATATAGATTAAAGGTGCGCAGTTGATCGGCGCCTGTTGCATTTGCGCCGCAAGACTAGAATTAGTCTACTTCAATATTCGTGAGCCGCTGCCCGCTTTGTTATTTGCATTATAATAATTCTAATCTGGGCAGGCCGCAGTCTCCTAGCTGTCCCGATTATTTCCGTGGCGCTACCGCTTCGCTACTTGAGCGCAGTTCGGGGCATGACAGCAGAGGCTGGTTCTTAGCCCTTGCCACACCCTCGTTCGTCACCCCCGGGCTTGTCCCGGGGGTCTACTTGGGCAGTGCCACTATTGCAGGGTCCCTAATGGATTGCCGAAACAAGTCCGGCAATGACGACGTGAGAGATTGAGGAGCCGCCCTCAAGCAGCCGCTCGTCCTCAAGTAGCGAAGCGGTAGGACAAACAAGAAGGCCGGTAGCGCATGGAGAGATGCCGGTTCGGCGCTGGTTACTGGATGCCCCGGTCATTTCCGTGGCGCTACCGCCCCAGCCCAAACCGCAAATTGATCCCAGCACGGACGACATTCGCCGTGTCGTCGATGTCCACGAAGGCGGTCGGCAGGAAGCTGAATTGCGGATCGAGCGTGATGCGCTCAGTCCCGAAATCGTAATGGGCGTATTCGACGAAGGCCGAGAGGTGTTCTGTGAGGGCGTATTCACCACCACCGCCGAGGGTCCAGCCCTCGCGCGTGTCCGTGGCGCGGTAGGCGGTGCCGATTTGCGTGGTCGCGGCGGCGTAGGACACGCGCTCCCAGGCCGCGCCCCCTTCCACGTAAAGGAGCAGGTTGCCGGACGCATAGCCGAGGCGGCCGGTGAGCGCGCCGAGCCCTTCAACCTCGCTGTGGTAAAACACGCCCGTCTCGCGGGCGGACGGGTGCGTGCCGCTCGCCTCCGCCCAGCCATAGTCGCCGCCGATCCCGAGCACCACGCCGTTGCCAAGCTGAACATCGCAGCCCGCCTGCACGCCGCCGACGAAGCCGTCCACGTCATGGCCGCCGAGCGATACGCCCTCGAAGGCGCCGCCTGGCGTGCGCGGGATCCATTTATCGCTTGTGCCCCAGGCGCCGCCGAGATGGCCGCCCCCGTAGCAGCCGGTCCATTGCGCACGCGCCGGGGCAGAGCCGGTTTCGACCAGCATGCCGCCCGCGCGGGCTGACCCGGCTACAGCGAGCACGATCAGAAAAGCAGTCAGGACTATCCGCATGGCATCGGCCCCCGGCGATGAGAGCGCAGTATAGCGCAAGTCCACCCGCAGGCGCACGCGTCGGGCGCGAGGCCCGGCTTTGGTCGTCTTAGAAAGGGAGCGAACCTGCGCGCTCAAGTAGGCCGCACGTCCTCAAGTAGCGAAGCGATAGGACGAGCTAGAAGGCCGGTAGCGCATTCAAAACGCCTAGTATCTATAATGCTCGGGCTTGAAGGGGCCTTCGGGCTTCACGCCGATATAGGCCGCTTGGTCGTCCGAGAGCTTGGTCAGCTGTGCGCCGAGCTTGGCGAGGTGCAGCTGGGCGACCTTCTCGTCGAGGTGCTTCGGCAACACATACACCTTGTTCTCGTATTTGTCCGAGTACTGCCAAAGTTCGATCTGGGCCAGCACCTGGTTCGTAAAGGATGCGCTCATGACGAAGCTCGGATGGCCGGTGGCGCAGCCGAGATTCACCAGGCGCCCTTCGGCGAGCAGGATGATGCGCTTCCCGTCCGGGAACTCCACCTCGTCCACTTGCGGCTTCACATTGTGCCAGACGAAGTTCTTGAGCGCGGCGACCTGAATCTCTGAGTCGAAGTGGCCGATATTGCAGACGATGGCCCGGTCGTGCATTTCGCGCATATGGTCGACGGTGATGACGTCCTTGTTGCCCGTGGTGGTGACGAAGATGTCGCCCTTCGGGGCCGCGTCTTCCATGGTCGTGACCTCGTAGCCTTCCATGGCCGCTTGCAGCGCGCAGATCGGGTCGATCTCGGTGATGGCCACGCGCGCGCCCTGGCTCTTGAGGCTTTCGGCGCAGCCCTTGCCCACATCGCCATAGCCGGCGACGACGGCGTATTTGCCGGCGAGCATCACGTCCGTGGCGCGCTTGATGCCGTCAGGCAGGCTCTCGCGGCAGCCATAGAGATTGTCGAATTTCGACTTGGTGACGCTGTCGTTCACGTTGATGGCCGGGAAGGGCAGCGTGCCCTTCTTCTGCATCTCGTAGAGGCGGTGAACGCCGGTCGTCGTCTCTTCGGAGACGCCTTTGAGATTATCGCGGACCTTGGAGTAGAAGCCCGGATCGCGCGCGAGGCGCTTCTTGATCGTGGCGAAAAAGGCTTCCTCTTCCTCGTTGCCCGGGTTGTCGAGCACGGACGGGTCCGTCTCGGCCTGGGCGCCGAGGATCACCATCATCGTGGCGTCGCCGCCATCGTCGAGGATCAGGTTCGCGGTCTCGCCGGCGGGCCATTCCAAGATGCGGTCCACATAATCCCAGTATTCTTCCAGCGTCTCGCCTTTGTGGGCGAAGACCGGCGTGCCCGTCGCGGCGATAGCGGCGGCGGCGTGGTCTTGGGTGGAGAAGATGTTGCAGGAAGCCCAGCGGACTTCGGCGCCGAGGGCTTGGAGCGACTCGATCAGCACGGCGGTCTGGATCGTCATATGCAGGCAGCCCGCGATCCGCGCGCCCTTCAGCGGCTTCTCGTCGCCATATTCCTCGCGCACGGCCATCAGGCCCGGCATTTCGGTCTCCGCGATGGCGATTTCCTTGCGGCCCCAGTTGGAGAGCCCGATGTCCTTGACGTGGTAGTTCATGCGCGTATGCCCTTTGCGTCCTGCGTCTGGCTGCATAAAGATATAAAGAAGTCCTTATATGTTATACGTGGCCCTATGAGTCAAGGCGGGCGGCGGGGCCTAGTCGTCTTCGCCGAACCCGTCCTCGACCAGGGCCACGAGCGCCTGGATGGCCGCTTTTGCGCTCTCGCCACTGGACTCTATGTGAATGAAGTCGCCTTGGCCCGCTGCGAGCATCATGAGCCCCATGATTGAGGTGCCGCCTACGGTTTCGTCGTCGCGGCTGACGCGTATGTCGGCCTTGTAGTCGCCGGCGGTGCGGACGAACTGCGCCGAGGCGCGGGCATGCAGGCCTTTCTTGTTGGGGATCAGCACGTCGGCGGCGTAAGCGCCGGTGGCGGGGTCGGTCAGCTTGATCCGGGCCTTCGTGCCGCTCATCTAGTGCGCCGCCAGGATCTGGCTGGCGACGCTGATATATTTGCGCCCGGCTTCCTGTGCCTGGGAAATGGCTTCTTCGAGAGCGCATTCGCCGCGCACGCTCGCCAGCTTCACCAGCATGGGCAGATTGACGCCGGCCACGACTTCGACGTCGGACTTTTCCATGGCCGAAATCGCGAGGTTAGAGGGCGAGCCACCGAACATGTCGGTTAGAACCACGACACCGTCGCCGGAATCCACTTTGGCGAGGGCCGAAAGCATGTCCGTACGCCGGGCGTCGAGGTCGTCGTCCGGTCCGATGGAAATTGTCTCCACCTGGTCCTGCGGACCGACCACGTGCTCCAGCGCAGCCCGGAACTCGCAAGCCAGATTACCGTGGGTCACGATGACGACGCCGATCATGCTACCTCTGGGATGAATGCCGCCCGGCTCCTTGGGGCCGCGATCTTCGGGCCGCTATCTTCTGCGGGCGAAGGGTGGCTGCGCAAGTCTGATCCGCGCCTTCCTAAACCCTATTGTTCGCGGCGCGCAAGTGTGCCGTCGCGGCCACAATCGCCAACTTAAGTTTCAGGGGCGCGGACGCCTCGAACGGCGCCAGCTTGATTGCCGGAAGTGCGGTTCCGGCAATCGTGGTGCGATCCCACGGATCGGGCGGCATCCGCGGAACGTCCGACGCTGCTACGAGGTCGCACACGAGCACCAAGCGCGCGCCGTCGACGAACGGGAAGGACTGAATTCCAAGGCCCCGCACTTCCATGAGCCCTGCGAGGGCTTCGGGCGGGCTCGCGATGAGCCCATCCTCACCTATGTGCAGACGAACCTGGTCATCGGCGACGAGACCTGTCTCTCCGTCCTCGCTCGGCGGCAAAGCCAGGAATCGCAACGCGAGATCGGACTTACCGCTCCCGGACTTGCCCCGAAGCAGGGCGGCGCAGGGCCCCAGAGCGACGCAGGTGCCGTGAACAGTATCGTGCCTAACCTGCGTCAAGGGGCGATTGCTGGAACGCTCGCGGGCCATTGTGTATCGAAGCGCTAGGCGGCTGCGAGGCGCATGACGAAACGCGCGCCGCCGCTGCGCTTGGCGCTGCCGTCAGCCCCAGCCGTTTCGCCTTCGGGGAGGGGGCGGTTCTCCGCGTAAAGCCTTCCACCATGGGCCGCGATGATCTGTCGGGAAATGTTGAGGCCGAGCCCCGAGTTTTGGCCGAATGTCTCATGGGGTCGGTCCGTGTAGAACCGCTCGAAAATACGCTCAAGGTTCTCCGGTGCAATGCCCGGTCCCTCGTCCTCGATTGTGATCTCGACCTCGCTACCGCGCCGTCGTGCCGAGATGGTGACCCGTCCGCGAGGCGGCGAGAATGAAATCGCGTTCTCGATCAAGTTCACCATCACCTGATGCAGCCGGCTGTCATGCCCCATGACCCGATAGGGATAGGTGCCAGGTGCGCGCTCAATATCCAAAGACACTTCCGGCAAATCGTCGCGATGAATGTCGTTATAGAGCGACACGGTTGCGCGCAGCAGATCGTCCATGTCGACAGGACCGGCGTCCTCACGGGCGAGCTCCGCGTCGAGGCGCGAGGCATCGGAGATATCGCTGATCAAACGGTCGAGCCGCTTCACATCATGCTGGATGATATCCATCAATCTTATGCGCGAATCGGTGTCCTTAACGAGCGGCAGCGTTTCCGTCGCGCTGCGGAGGGATGTCAGCGGATTCTTCAACTCGTGCGCTACATCGGCGGCGAAGCTCTCGATCGCATCGATCCGATTGTAAAGGGCCGACGTCATATCGCGCAGTGCGTGTGACAGATGGCCAATTTCGTCCGACCGGTCGGTGAAGTCGGGGATCTCCGCGCGCGCTTTCACACTGTGACGGACGCGCTCGGCGGCAACCGCCAGTCGCTGCATGGGACCCGCAATTGTGTTGGCGAGGATAAGCGACAAGACAATCGTCACGGCAGCCGCGAAGATTGCGACACGAAAAATTCGCCAGCGTTCGGCGGCAACAACTTTGTCGATATCGCCACCGCGCGTCGAGAGCAGCAAGACACCGAGCACGGAGCGCATGCGCTCGACCGGCACGGCGACCGAAACAACGATCTCACCCTTCTCGTTCTTGCGGACGATAGGCACGGACGTGCCGGTAAGCGCGGCCTCGACCTCCGGATAAGCCTTGCCGTTCACCGTTCCGATTTCCTTGTAAACCGGCAAGTCCACTGGCTGGAACTGGTTCGCCACGGCATTCCAAAACGTGGTCAGGGCATCCGGTTCGGTCGTCTCGGGTGGTGGCAGATCGTATCTGAGCACCTCACCGCGCGAGTAGAACGTATCGGAATCGAGGATCAGCGCCCCGTCGCGATCATAGATGCGGGCACGGCTTCCCGTCGGCTTCACCAGCGGACGTAAGATCGGCGCGGCGCGCTCCGGATCGATGGTGAAGCCGAGTGCGTTGGGTAGGGCATCGCTCGCCTGGAAACCGGCCGGGCCGATTTCGCGTTCCAGGATCGATTCAGGGTCGACGTCAGACTCCCCGGCATCGACACCCGCGGAGGCCGCAATTGCCCGAGCGATAATCTCGCCTTGAGTCTGCAGACTCTGAACCTCGGCGCCGATCAACGCGGCCCGCAGGTCATTGAGATACAAGATGCCGGAAACGAGGATCGCGAGGCCGATGAGATTCAACACCACGATCCGGCGGGTGAGGCTCGAGAAGCCGTGGCGGAATGGGCGGTGCTGACCAAGCCAGCGCGATGCGCGGCGGAGCCAATAAAAGCCGGCCCGGCCCGCGCGCATGACGCGGGCGCGCCAAGTTGCAGGGGCCTGCTGCCAGGACCTTTCGGCCTCGGCGGTCATTGGCGCTGCCTGTTATTCTTTGAAGCGATAACCCACACCATACAGCGTCTCGATCACATCGAAGCTTTGGTCGACGGCCTTGAACTTCTTCCGCAACCGCTTGATGTGGCTGTCGATTGTGCGGTCGTCGACATAAACTTGGTCATCATACGCCGCATCCATCAGCGCGTCCCGGCTTTTTACGACGCCCGGCCGCTGCGCGAGAGCCTGCAGTATCAGGAATTCGGTGACCGTCAGCGTCACCGGCAGTCCGTCCCACACGCAGGTGTGGCGCTCGGAGTCCATTTTCAGTTTCCCGCGCTCCAGGACTTTGGATTTGTCGTCGACCACCTGGGCCGTATCCCGGGGCTGGGCGCGCCGCAGCACAGCCTTCACACGTTCGATCAGCAAGCGCTGCGGGAATGGCTTTCGGATGTAGTCGTCCGCGCCCATCTTTAGGCCGAACAACTCGTCGATTTCCTCGTCCTTCGACGTGAGGAAGATCACCGGCATCTCCGTCCGCTGCCGCAGGCGCCGTAATAGCTCCATGCCGTCCATGCGCGGCATCTTGATATCCAGAA
>JASJEH010000114.1 GCA_030064755.1 Methyloceanibacter sp.
CACCCGTCCGAGCGCAGGGATTGATATCGAGCCGGCCATTGACGGCCAAAGCGTCTCCAAAGTCCGCATCGAACGGTCGAAGTTCATCAACAACGAGGGTGCCGGAATCATGATAGCCGGCAAGTGGGGAAGCATTTCTGGTGTTCAGATCCAGAACAACGAGTTCGATGGCGCCCGGCCTCTCTTTATCGAATACGCGCCCCGTGTCGCGGGCAGCCACATCTGCAGCAATAAGTACAAGCCCTTCAAACGCATCGATATGAAGATGTTCGAAAAGGTGTCCCGGCCCAAGCACACAATCGGGATGCAGAAGCCCTGCAACGGCAAGGCAAAGCGACGCCTCTGGTAGCGTCTGCAGGCGGTCACGATCCAAGACTCCCAGGACACAGCGGAGACAACGGTGGTCAGCGCAGGTGTCGTAGGTTTCGCCGTTGTGTGTTCGCTTGCCCTGCAAGGACGTGTCCCGCGCGGTTCAGCTTGAACAAAAGCCGCGAGACCACAAGGCTTCCTAAAGGGAATAGGGGGGGTACCTGCCAAAACAGCCACCATGTTGTTCGGGAGCAGCCACCGAGCCGCGATTAACGGAAACACAGACTCTGGGGATTTGATCGAGCCCAATGGCTTGACGGCTCGAGTTGGGGCCGATGCGCCGCTTCAAGAAGCTCGACATGAGATCTCCGATCACGAGATGTCCGGTCACGGCGGATGCTGCGACGAGCAGCTGAGATAAACAGAGGGCCTGCACCGCCTATAGACTGCGACAGTGTCCAGTGGCGAGGGGCAACATCTTGGACGACGAGCGCCGCGTCACCGGCGCTAGCGTTGCCGGACGGCACATCTCGCGGTCCGCCGCCCTCTTGTTGCAGCCCTTCGGACTAGGTCCCGTGGCCTTGGCAGCCAAGCGCATAGGAACGGCATGCGATGGCCTCACCTCGGGCCCCTGTTGCTATCCGATCTCCGCCCTGCGAGCCCACTTGAGCAATTCGGTTCTGAATCGGAAAAACAACCCCATGCAAAGTAGATATCGAGTTTTTAAAACTCTGTGGAAATCTCATGCAGATCCTGTGGAACTTACAGCGAATCATTTCGGCATGAAAACTTCCAGGAATTGTCATTTTCGAAGGAAGAGGGAACGCGAACAGTTTGTGCGCTGACCAAAATGCTGCGTTTCTGCGGTTTTTTATTGTTGGAAACGAGTATTACACATTGGTTTAGTCGCCAAGAGGCGCTATTATTTGTTCGTGCCTTGGCGACAGTCGGCAGACCAGCGACTGGCCGAAGCGAAGACGACCGGAAAACCAGCGGTATCGTCTGACGTTAGGCGGGCTTGAGGCGCCGGTGCAAAGCACAAGCAGAGCTCAACAAACCAGTGGGGCGATGCTTGGCGTTTGACACGAGACTGACCACGGTCACCGAGGAGCTCAATTGAGTTTCGGACATGGCCGTGGAGCCGGGATCAAGGTGCCGCTCAAACATGTGTGGCCGTCCCGGTCGACATGAAAGCCAACATTCGGCCGCCTGAGCGCAAGCTTGGGACGGCCGGTCATTGGGGACCATGGCCCCGGTGACCGGGGTGGTGTTCACACCAACTCCGCGCGAGCCGAAACGGCTCGGCGATGCCTTCTCTTGCGCTAATCATCTTAGAGGAAAAGACCATGACCATGGAAAAAGAAGTCGAAAACGAAGACGAAATCGACGGCGCCTCAGACGAGGACGCCGCCGCAAACACTGGCGATGAGGACACCGATATCGAGGAGGAGCAGGACACGGTCAACACCTCCGACGACGAGACCCTCAAAGACGGACCGTCCGACCCGGAGGAGCCTCACTTCGAGAGCGTAAAGGCCGCCTTCGCGGCCGCCGAGGAATCTCTGGACGGCAGCAGTGGGTCAAAACCAGCGACACAACCGACAAGGGCGACGAGCGAGGAGCTCTACGAGTCCATCGGCGCAACAGACGGCATCGAAGCCATGATGGCAGAGTCGACCATGGCCATGTTCGACGTCGCGCAAGACTCAGTCAGACGCGCCAAGGAAGCGGACGAGCCTTCGGTGCGAGAACTAGAACTGAAGATCGCAATGCAAGCCAACGCGACCATGCTCAAGTTCTCAACCGCGATAATCGACCACCGGAGACTTCGACAACCAAAGCGGTTGACCCAGACCTTCAATTTCAAAAAATAGATCCATGCCGGCACTGGCTTCAATCGAGGCTGGTGCCGGCGATGATCGAGTTGGTGATGTCCGGCCCCCACAAGCGCAATACAGAGGCAATGCATCAAAGTCTGCGTTGTGGCGCCCGCACGCGCAACGGCACGGCTTGCCGCGCCCCAGCTGTCACAGGTAAGCAACGCTGCCGGATGCACGGAGGGGCCCGAGGATCAGGCGCGCCGAAGTGCAACAAGAACGCCCTCAAGCATGGCGGTCATACCCGGGCGGCAAGAGAGGACCGCAAGGCAAGGCGGGCGAGCATCGCCGCGGGCCGAAAAGTGCTCAAGGATCTCGGATATGAGTGACCTGGCCGCGGAGGATGCAAACTCTGCAAAGTCCTGCGTGTGGCGCCAAGACAAGGCCGTCCCCGTCCAACTTTAGCGCCCGGTGCTCCGCAACCGCACGCCCGGCCCTCCTCTGTCATCCGCCGGAACGAAGATCACCCCCGCCTTCTCCAAGACCTCCTGGAGATGGACGATCGTGTCCACCCTCGCGTCGGCCCCGTTCTCGAAGCGCGTGACCGTGTTCGGAGAGACGTTCGCCTTGTCCGCCAAGTCGCGGACACCCCACTGAAGCGCGGCCCGGGCCATACGCATCTGAACCCGTGTGATCATGCACCCCTCCTACCATCAAGGGGCTTGACAGAACAGCTGCATATAGTTACATTGTCATTGTATCTAGTTTTTTTGTAACTATACAGGGAGAAATCAGTCATGCGAATACGGCCTTTGGACCCTGAGGTTGGGCGCTACATTGTCTTACGCGAGCGCCTGGTTGAAGCCTTTCCCCGAATCGACGACGAGACCCTTCATGATACCCTGGAGGGCATCACCACGCTCGAAGAACTCATCGCCGAGACCGTCCGCTCCGCCCTTCTCGATGAGGCTTTCAGAGCCGGTCTCAACCGGCGCCTCGAGGATCTGAAGGAGCGTGGCGCCCGGCTTGAGCGGCGCGCGGCCCTCAAGCGCCAATACGCGCTGGTGGCGATGCGGGAGTCCGGCCTCAAAAAGTTGGAGCAATCCGATTTCACCGCCTCCGTACGCGCCGGGGTGCCCGCCCTCGTCGTCGAGGCGGAAAGTGAGATTCCGGACGACTTTTGGGTGCCACAGCCCGCCAGGCTCTCCAGGAGCGATGTCCTGAAGGCGTTGAAGAAAGGCGATGAGGTTCCCGGCGCCTACTTACGGGATCCCCAACCGACGTTGAGCGTGAGGACGAAATGACCGGCTTTTCCGACACCCAAACGCGGCAACTGCGGGCCAAACTCGACGAAAAGCACATCCGGCACCGGGAGGCCCAAGGCGCAACCCTCCACTATCTGGAGGGCTGGCATGTCATCGCCGAAGCCAATCGGATCTTTGGGTTCGCGTCCTGGGACCGGCGAACGCTCCAGAATACCTGTCTTTGGAGCGGCACCGCAGAGGCCGCCGTTGGCGCCGCCTACACGGCGACGGTGCGAATCAGCGTGCGCGCCGGGGATATCACTGTGGTGCGGGACGGCTCGGGCTACGGCGAAGGCAAGGCTAAGACGCGCGGCCAGGCCCATGATGTTGCCTTAAAGGCGGCCGAGACGGATGCCACCAAGCGGGCTCTCGCCACGTTCGGCAATGCCTTCGGGCTCGCCCTCTATGACCCCGAGCGACGCGGCGTCCGGCGCGCGAAGACGCGGGAGAGGCAGAAACCCTACCCGCAATCGTGGTCCCTGCGCTCGGCACGCGGCGGCACCATGGGGCGCTTCGACAAACCCAACGCCTTCATCGAGGCGCTGCGCAACGCCATGACAAAGGCTCCCGACATCGAGTCTCTTTTTGCTCTCTGGGAGGCAAACGTCGACGAGGTACGCTTGCTCAACCGGGTCCTCAGACAGGATCATCTGACAAAATCCGGCATTGCCCCTCAACTCGTCGAGCATCTTAAACGCTGCGCCGTGGCGCTTGCCGCACCGCCTGGGGTCGCATCCGATGGGAATACTGCGCCGAAGTCAAAGCTCGGCAATGGCGGAGGACGCCCGAAGATCGACAAGAGTGCATTGAGCATCGGCGCGCCCAAGCGCATTCGAAGCAAGGAGCACCTCAAGTTCGTCGCAAGTCAGCCTTGCGTGATCTGCGGCCGCAAGCCTTGCCATGCCCATCACTTGCGCCATGCGCAATCACGGGGCTTAAGCTTGAAGGTCTCTGATGAGTTTACCGTGCCCCTTTGCGCCATACACCACAACGGAGTCCATCGGTTTGGCAAAGAAGAGACCTGGTGGCGGGAACGAAACCTCGACCCGCTCAGTATTGCCAGGAGCCTTTGGGAGGAGAGTCAGGGCAGGCATGCGAAGAGGGAGGGACCGAACGGCTCGGAGCCATCACCGCCCGGCACGGATCGGTCAAGGACTGCGAGCGAAGGCACTCAGGAAAAAAAGGTTTGAAGCGCAAGCCGATAGAGCGGCTTCTTGCCGACACCGCGCTCGTTGCCCATCATGTACTCGATGCAGTCGCAGCAGAGATCGGGGTTTTTGGCACCCGCCCGAAGCATGCGATCGAACAGGGCCGGCTTCTCGATCAGCTTGCGCAGGTAGAAGTTGCCCCGAAAATGCCCGGTGAATGTACGGCGAAAAACACGCTCATAGTGCTGCAATGCTGCCGCCCTCTCCTCCCTGGTATTCGCGGCGCGGGCGAGCCCGCGTCCCAGCAGGAGCCCCGCTTCCATGCCGTAGAAGATACCTTCGCCCGTGAGCGGGTTGATCATGGAGGCCGCATCCCCAATCAGCGCCGCACTCACTTTAGGGTAAGCAAGCGGCGGCATCTGTGAGGCAAGCGGCAGGATTTGCGAATGGCGCGTGGCATCGTCATAGACCAACGTGTCGGGGAGCTGGTCCTGATAGGTCTTGAGGATCTCTCGCAGATGGCGCCCACTCGCCTTGTACGTGGGGGTATCACAGACAAAGCCGACATTCACCAGACCTGCGCCTGTTGCAAAGTTCCAGGCGTAGCCTGGGATCGGCAACTCCTTTTCGACGTTCAATTCTTGACGCGCTGGAAACTCCGGCTCGGTGCGCGCAAGTATGCGCATCGAAACCGAAACATGCTTTTCGTGATTGAACGGCTGACCCAGGAGCCGGCGCACGCGCGATGTGGCCCCATCGGCGCCGATCAACACATCCGCGGTTATCGAGCGTAATTCGCCACTATCGCTCTCGGCCAAGTCGATCCGCCATTGGCCATCGACGTGTTTAGCACCCTCGAAGCTCCAGCCCGTCATGTCCGTGCAGCCGCGTTCCAGCGCTGCAATCACCAACGCATGGTCGAATTCCGTGCGCCGAATCACATAGCCGAGTGGCGATTCGCCTTTGATCTCGTTGTCGTTGAGGGCCATGCGCCCGCCGAACGGGCTCGTCATCACCATCTGCGAAACACGACGGTGTCGGTCGAGCATGTGCCCCAGTTTCAGCGCATCGAGGATTGCGATGACCCCCGGACCGATGCCATCGCCACAGATTTTGTCCCGGGGGAAACGCGCCCGATCGATAAGGGCAACACCCGACGCACCCTCAAGCAGAAGCGCGTTCGCACAAGCCGACCCCGCAGGGCCTGCGCCGATGATCGCATAGTCGTAATGTGCATCCGGCACTCAGGTAATTCCCCTAAACCAAGCCCGTGAGATCAACTAGTACACAAAACTCCCAGATTTTTAGGCAGTTGCGATAATTGTGCTCTGCTGCATGTCGAAAAGATACTGCTGCGCTTCCGCTAGCGCGCGCAGCAATTGTCGCCGATCGATTTCCTCACGGGGAAGGGTTGCCGATTGGACCGCGTAGTCGACGCGGTCAGAACCAGAAAGGTTAGGTATGTCAGCTTGATTGAAGCCAACGCTCGCGTAGTAGTCACGAAACTTCAGACTCCCACCCACAACCTTCCCTGAGAGCTGCACCCATGCCGCCGGAATCCCGTATGAGTGGGCAAAAATAACCCCATGTAGAGATGACGTCAGGACGCAATCGCACTTGCAGAGTGCTTCAAGATAATCCTCCAGCGGCTGCCCCACATCAATCAGCCGTGCTCCATATCGGAGAGCCTCCGCAATGTAAGGCTCATCCCGATCTACATAGTGGGGAATGATGCCGAGTCCGCTCATACTACCTGTTCGTCGCGGATAGATGTCGGAGATAAGAATGCCGGGATCGCCGAACAATTCTGGACAGTCGGCGCCAGCATCGAGCAGCTTTTTTCGCGTTAGGGGCCCACGTACTGCAAAGACGCGCTCCGGCAACGTCGCTATGGGGTACTCGTCCGACAGAACACCAGTTCCCCAAATGACCGAGCGGGGGTCGATCCATTGTAAGAGCGATCCGAGAGCAATGAGGTTCGGTTGAGACAGACTCTTCCCGTCAGAGATCTCGACTCGCGCATCGGTCAGACGCGAGATAATCGCCGCGTTCGCTGCGTCTCCAGCATTGGGAACCTGTGTGTAGGATTTGAGGACGATGCGTGATTCTGGAAGTGGCTTGTCCAACTCCAGAATGGACTGATAAGCGCGCTTACAGCAATGTCCATCACGATACCGAAAGGCGTCACGGCTACGGTCGACGTACTTTCGTGCCCGGTTGCCGCAGACAGCCGCCTCCAGCTCCCGCAGAAGATGAACCTCGGTCTGACAGACTGGACCGTAGCCCTGTTGCTCGTAATCGAAATCGCCGCGTTTGTACACATGAGCACCAGACAACGTCTCATCGCTGTCAAACTGATAATAAACTATGGGCTTTTCGAGATAGGCCACTTCCGCGTCCACGGAAGAATAGTCGGTCACCAGCACGGCGGCCTGCGAAAACAGATCCTGGATCGATCGGCCGACTGGCACTTGTATCCAATCGGGGAGATCAAAATCACAGAGATGCTGAGTTACGTTCAGATGCGGCGCAAATACAATGTGAAGGTCCCGTTCCACGGAGATTGCCTTTAGCCGTTTCGAGTGGAGCAGCGCACGCCAGGCGCTGAAGTATCGCGACATGA
>JASJEH010000036.1 GCA_030064755.1 Methyloceanibacter sp.
GGACAGGACATCGTATTGCCCCATGTCCACGCCCACCTGCAGATCGAAGGACGAGAACTCGTTGTCGAGATCGTAATTGTAGGTCCGTCCGTAGGCGGAGGTGGTGGCCGAGCCGTCGCGATCCAGCCGCGATCCGCCGCCCTTCATCCAAACACCCGGTGTTAAGCCGCCCGGCGTCAGGCCGTTGCTGCTGCCATCGTAGGTCGGTGCGCCGCCCGGAGCTGAGCCTCCGTTGAGCACAACACGCAGATCAGCCGTCCGATCAAACCACGTCGCAGACGTCTGATGCCACAAATCTTGCGCGGCGGTCAGGAGCTTCGGCAGGGCCTGGGCGGAGCCACCCGGGAAGCTGCGCAGCTCCCAGAAACCGCTGTTCGTGGGGACAAAGAATAGGTCGTAGTCGAACAATCCTGTGTCGATGGGCTCAACCAGTTGGAAATTGCTTTCCGATGGCGTGTTGCCGTCCACAAAGATGACGGGAATGCCTCCTGAGTTGAACGTGCCGGGGCCGAGATTCGTGTTGTTGACGACAACGGTGGTCGCGCCGGACACATTGCCTTCGATAAAGAACTTATCCGCGGGCGATGTGGCGCCATCCAAGAATACATCGAGACCGAGCTGGCCGCCGCCCACGAAGTTGAGATCGGTACCGCCCGGCGTGTTGGAGATGGTGAAGCGATCCCCTGCCTGTCCGTCGATCATGGAGATCAGACCACGGTTCCGGAACGTCTCAAGACCCTGGAACGCACTTGTCTCAGACATCGTCCTATCGGTCGCCGCCAGCACCGTGCCGCCGCGCTCATTGACGAACAGATCGTTGCCACCACGGAAGAACGATGTCTTTTTCGTCTCGAACACACCGCCCGATTGGTTGAAGAACCGGTCGTTCTGTTCCGTCAGATCGACGAAGCCCGTGATCAGACCTGCGTTCCAAATGTCGGCCGTGCCCGCGCCGTTCACGTCGATGGCCAAATGCGATGATGCGCCGATCGTGCCTGTGTTGGTGATAGTCGTCTTGTTGGCGTAGTAGCTGTTGCTGTAAATGCCCGTGCTGTTCGAGCCCTTAGCATAGACCGAGCCTGAATTGATGATGTGGGTCGAACTGCTTACACCTTCCATCTCCGCATAGATACCCACGGTGAAGACGGGACCGCTCTTGGTGGATTCAGCGCGGACGTCGCCGGTATTGGTGATCGTGATCCGGGAATTATCGTCTTCAGCGTTGGCCCACAGACCGACGGCGTCGCCAGTGTCGCTGTTCTGCGTGACTCTCGCCGTAACCGATCCATTGTTGATGATCGAGATCCGGCTGTTGTCGCTGTCGGTTTGTCCCCAAATGCCGTAGGCGTCGTTGACGCCCTGGGCGAGGATACGCCCAGAGTTGACGATCTTCACGCGGCTGTTGTCTTCGTCCGCGCTAGCCCCGATGCCGGAAGCGTCGTCGTCCTGGCCGCCTGAGATCGCGGTAATGTCGCCACTATTGGTGACTTCGATGTTGCCGCCGGTGCCATTCGAACCCGCGTAGATGCCGTAGGCATTGCCGTTTGCTGAGGTCGCGTGAATATTGCCGCTATTGGTGACCTTGACCGGGCTGTGGTCATCGTCGCCATAGGCATAAATGCCGTATGCCCCTGGGCTCTTGATTTGCCCGGCGTTGCTGACCGTGATCTTGCCCGTATTGATAACGGTAACCCGGCTGTAGGACCCGTCTGCATAGGCATAGATGCCATATACATCCTCCGGGCCGGTCGCGTGGATGTCCCCATAGTTCTTGACGGTGACGGGGCTGTAGTCGCCGTTACTGTAGGCCTCGATGCCCGACGTATCGTCTTGGCCCGCGATGACCTTTAGATCGCCGCTATTGGTGATGTCGATACGGCTGCGATCGCCCTCGGTCTCGACATCGATGGCGTCGGCGTAGTTCCCTCCTATGGAGATGATATCGCCGCTGTTGGTCACCTTGACGCTAGAGTCGGATGATTCCGTATAGGCGTAAATGCCCTCGGCATCGCCCTTCGCGGACGGCGACGTGGCGGTAATGCGGCCAGAGTTCTGGATGGTGATCCGACTGTAGTCGTCGAAGGTCTGGACGTAGATTCCGGACGCATAACTCTCGCCTTCCTTGCCGCTCGTGGCAACGATATCGCCGGAATTCTTGACACTGATCGTGGAGTAATCGTTGTTCGTCTCAGCGAAGATACCTGTCGCATCGTCACCATCGCCGACAGCCCTCACCTCATCGATATCGCCACGGTTGGTAATCGTGACGGTGCTGTTCTGGCCGTCGGTCTCTATGGCGATGCCGTAGGCGTCTTGCGTCGACGAGTAAGACTGCAATCTCCCGGACGTGTCGAGAACCACCGGCTCCCCATTTTCGTCCGTCTCGAGCCTGATCGCCGTGTCTGTTGGCGAGGGGTCGCCAATACGCGGCAGCGTATTGATGCAGTTAATCGAGCCGACGGGCGGGATGATCTGAATAGGTACGCCGGAATCGGCCCCGCAGTTCATGGTTACCTGCGCACGCGCCGGGGCTGGTGCGACCAGCGTCGCGACCAAGAAGGTCGAGGCCAGGGCGGTGCCCATGAGCAGAACGCGCGGGCTGGACGTGGCGAAGCGGTATCTGAGCGTTGGTTTCCGCTCTAGCCCTGGACAAACACGCGAATTATGCGCGCCGAGCGCGCGCCTGCGCCGCCGGTCGTGTCTGTTCATTGAGCCCCCCACGGCCCTTGGCGCTCTTAGCGCCATCGGTTCTTGTTAGAATCCCACAGCGTGATAGTACCAGCCGATGAAGGAGGATTCCGGTGCAAATTTGCAACTTCCACGGAAAAACAGCCTACGGTGGACCTTGGCCGCGCCGCCTTTCACTCTCTTTTGGGGAACATCCGTGATCTGACATGCCTGGCATGGTTTCTCGCCCGACAAAGGCCCAGCAATCCAAATGGGATGAGGTGATCGAGACGTTCCGTGCACTGGGTGGCACGGCGGACAATGTCATGCCCGGATACGGCGCTCGCGGCCGGGGACTGTTCCCCATCGATCCAGATAAGCCGGTGCGTATCGCGCTCCCGGAGAACCTGCTGGTCGACGTCGAGGCCGTCATGTTCGAGGACGGGAAATTCCGGATCAGGCCGGAGGCGCGCGTCCCAGACCGCGAGCGCGCGTTTTTTGAGTTCTTCGAGAACGAGCTGTCCTGGGGCGATGGCGGGAAGGCCGAGTGCGAAGCGTACCTGGACCAGCTGGATAGGCTGCCAGAGTCCGTTCATGACTTCTTGTCCGAGGAACTCGGTTTTCAGTTTCCCGACGCCTCAAGGACGCAAGATGAACAGATTCAGAACCGCTTTATCCGCGGCCGGGCGATTGCCTATGAAGGCCGAGACCGCCTCATGCCTGTCTTGCATCTCGTGAACCACACGGCCGATGGTTGCCCGTTCAAGTTCGAGAAGGGCATCTCAATCGACAGGACCTTCGAAAACGAGGTGTGCGCGCATTATGGCTTGTACGACCCTTGGGGCGTCTTCGAGAATTGGGGCTTTTCGTGCGCGGAGCCGCTTGCTTTCAGCATGCCGTCCATCGTGAACGTTGACGGGCAGGAACTGGCTATTTCACGTCAGCTCGACAGGCGCACGAAGCGCGGTAAGTTCCGCGTTCCCATCGTCGAGAAGGATGGCAAGAGAACCAGTATCTCCTATGTGATGCTCGGCCATGCGCGCTTTCCAAGAGCCTCGAAGGGCATCTTCTATCAACTCATGCGAGATATCGGCCAACCGAACGCCGAGGCGCTGTTCGACGAGATCCGCCGCTTCAACATCCAGAAGTTCCTGAACTTTCTCGCGATCCTGGACGACCATCGGGGCCCCTTGATCACGACGTTGAAGCAGACGTGCCGGCACCAGATCAGCGCCCTCACCCACGCGATCGGGACACGGAAGATCGACGGCTGAGGCGCGGGATGAACCCGCCGGTTCAAGCTTGAGGAAGTGGTACCGCTGACTGGATTCGAACCAGTGACCTCTTGATCCACAATCAAGCGCTCTAACCAACTGAGCTACAGCGGCACATGGGCCGGTTGGCCCTTGCGAGGGCCATGCGGCACTCTGGACCCTGGCATGCGGGCAACTCGGCGACGTCTTCAACCGGCTGCACTTTGCATCCGCGTCTGAACGGTTGCCTTGTCTGTTGCCTTGCGGGTTTCTGGACCGGACCCTAAGGGCAGCCCGCGGCGCATGCAACACGCCGGGAGGCGCAGATTTCACGACAGGAGCCGAAAATCAAGAGCACCGGAAAATAAAAGGCCCGGGATGTTGCCCGGGCCTACGAAGTGATAACGCTAAACGCTACTGACAGACGCAATTACAAGCGACTTTTTGATACTCGGTTACTCGGTACTCAGATACGCGACGCGATACTCGTTTACGCTACGCATACTGGCCACGCGAGGCAGGTACGATCGACTAGGTCGTCTTGCGCACCGCCTCGAAAGACTTGGTCATCTGATCCTTAAGCGGCTCCGACGTGTCGCTTGCGATCTTCTTGGTCAGCTCCTGGATCTCGGTCGCCTGACCCGCGAACACCTCGAACTGGTTGCGGATGTAGGTCGACTGCAGCTCGATGATCTCCGCAAGGGTCTTGGCGCCAGCCAGGCTCTTAGCGAAGTCAAAGCCCGAATTCAGATTCCGCTGCGCGATATCGATCAGCTTGCGGTTAAAGGCCGTGGCGCCCTGACCGGCCGCGTCGAAGGAGCGCTCCAGCGCATCGACCGATTCGTCCAGAGCCTCTTTGCCGCGCTCGTAGGCCTCACGGGTCTGGTTGACCGTGCTCTCGGCCATCGACCGCACGCTTTCGGGCACTTCCGCATCGAATTTCAGGGCGTCGAATTCCTTGGCGGCGGTCTCAAACGACTCCGTCATTTTTTCCACGGCTTCCGTGGGGGTCTTGGGCAGTTCTGAAGTCTCGGCCATCGTGGCACCTCTCCGTTGATTTCCTCGAATTCGCCAGTACGGGAATGAACGCGGGTCTAACTCTCAGCCGCCATGTTTTGTTGCGGCGCAACTATATTTTGTGCGCCGCGAAATTTCAAGTGACAGAGCCGTCACAAAAGGCTCCATTTATCAGCGGTGGACGAAATTCTTGATTTTGGCCTATGTATCGAATCCAATTGACCTAAATTTGGTGGTTGAGTCGCTCTGACGCCGCTAAACAAGCTCTTTTTGGCCGGGCAGCTGAGCGCAATGACTGTGCGCGAGACATGCTCAGGAAGGCTCTCACCGGGGCGGATCATGACCGACCTCAGGCTTCACAAGCGACCAGGACAGGATGACCGGGAGGCGCTCGAGCACATCGCCCGCGCCCTCGAAGGCCGCGTTCTGTCCAACCCTGCCGCAGTCGGCGAGCCGGCGAACGTCAACGGCGAGACGGGCGGTAGCGGTCACACGGCAACTCCTTCCAAGACCCGCGACGCTCCGGAGATAAGCCATGACTTACCCTCTCATGCCTTGCCCGCGCTCGACCCCGCAGGCGTCGAGACTTTGATCGAGGCCATGCCGGCCGCAATCGGCATTCTCAAAGGAGATGCGCTCAACACCGTCAATAGTGCCTTTGCTTACGCCTTTGGGTACCGGTCCCCGGCGGAGTTGCTGGACGCCGGCGGCCTTAACGCGATCCTTCCGGGCGGCACAAGCGATCTGAGCACACTCAAGCCACACGAGCCCATCAGCGACATCGCCGCGGTGTCGCGGTCACGTCGCCGCCTTAGCGTCACGTTCATTGTGACACCTCTCGGTCAGGACGATGAATTGCGGCTGTTGCGGCTGGTGGACCCGTCTGACCTTGAACCTTCGGACCTTGAGCCTTCCGCAATCGAACCAGCGCCTGACATGGAGGAACCGTCCGCCGAGCCCGACACGGAAGCCCCCGCCATGGTTGCGCCCCTCGCGGCTGACCAACCGTCAGTGCCTGCCGAGCCTTTGCAGACAGCGACCGCGCCGGCCACTCCCACAAAGGCCGTGCTGGATGAGGTCTCCGCCGACAGGGCCGCGGCGGACGAGGCGGCAAAAGCAGCCGCTAAGGCCGCCGAGCTGCGCGAGCGGACTCGCGAAGCGGCGTCGCGGCAACTCGACTTTCTTGCCAAGGTCAGCCACGAAGTCCGGACGCCGCTCAATTCAATTATCGGCTTCGCCGAACTGATGCAGCACGAACGCTTCGGTCCCATCGGCAATGCTCGATACAAGGGCTACGCAGAGGACATTCATCAGAGCGGGCTCTATGCGCTCAGCCTGCTCAACGACTTGCTCGATATCTCAAAAATCGAAGCCGGGAAGTTCGAACTCGACTTCACGTCGGTCGACGCGGCGGAGGTCGTCGAAGCCTGCGTCGCAAGTCTGCAGCCCCTGGCCAAACGAACGCGGATCTTGCTGCGTACGTCGTTCGCCGATGACTTGCCGCTGGTGCTGGCCGACCCAAGGCGCTTGCGGCAAATCCTTCTCAACCTTCTCACCAACGCCATCAAGTTCACACGCGAGGGCGGACAGGTCATCGTTTCGGGAACGATGGCCGGCCGCGAGCTACGCTTGCGCGTTCGCGATACCGGCGTTGGCATGAGCGAGAGCGACATCGCGTACGCGATGCAGCCCTTCCATCAGCTGGACACCTCGCCCCGGCACCAATCGGGGACCGGTCTCGGGCTGCCGCTGACCAAGGCGCTCACCGATGCGATTCGCGCCCGGCTCGTCCTCACCAGCGAACCGGGCGTCGGCACCTCGGCTGACGTCATCTTTCCGAAGGAGCGCCTCTTTCGGCGCTAGCGGCGAAGCGACGCGGCTCCCTGCCAGCTAAGACCGCCGCGCACTATCGTTCTTTAATCAACAGGCAAGCTTAATTCTTGTCTAATCTCGGTTTGTTCCAAGAAATACTTATTTCTTTGAATTCTTCTAAATCCAAACTATGTCTTAGAAGGTTTCTAATTTCCGTTTGATTTGTAAAATACTATTGACACCAACGATCCCGGCGGCTCTAAGCAAAGCATATGTGTCTCCGGTTCGTTCCGGGGAGAGGTACCACTGTCCGATACCAGGGCCTTGAACCCTGGCCATTGGAGGAAATTCATGCGTTGGACATTTGCGTGCGCGGCTGGGGCCGCAGCACTCTTCGTAACTTCCGCTGGTCACACGCCGGTCCTTGCGGAGGCACCGGGTGAAGTGAACGTCTACTCCTACCGGCAGCCCTATCTCATCGAACCGCTGCTCGACAAGTTCAGCGAAGAAACAGGCATCAAGACTAACGTCATCTTTGCATCGAAGGGCCTGATCGAACGCATCCGAGCTGAGGGACGTAACAGCCCGGCGGATGTGCTGCTCACCACCGATATCGGCAGGCTAAGTCAGGCCGTCGCATCGGGAATAGCACAGCCAGTCGAATCCGAGATCATTGATGATTCCATCCCAGCGTCTTTTCGCGGCGACGACGACGAGTGGATCGGCCTGACGGGCCGAGCGCGTGTCGTTTACGCCTCGAAGGACCGCGTCGAGCAAGATGACATCACCTACGAAGAGCTCGCCGACCCGAAGTGGCGCGGCAAGATCTGCAGCCGTTCAGGACAACACCCCTATAATGTCGCCCTTGTGGCTTCGATTCTGGCTCATCTCGGTCCCGAAAAGACCGAGGCCTGGCTACGCGGTGTGAAAGCAAATCTCGCCCGGAAGCCCGCCGGCAACGACCGCCTCCAGGTGAAGGGCGTGTACGCAGGCGAGTGCGACCTTGCGATCGGGAACACGTACTACATGGGCAAGATGCTAACCGACGAGAAGCATCCCGAGCAAAAGGAATGGGCTGAATCGGTGAAGATCCTGTTCCCGAACACGAATGATCGCGGAACCCACATGAATGTCTCCGGTGCGGTCTTGGCGAAGAACGCGCCCAACAAAGACAACGGGCTCAAGCTCATCGAGTTTCTGGCATCAGACGAGGGCCAGAACATGTACGCTGAAGTGAACCATGAATACCCAACCAAGGACGGCGTTGATTCGTCGGATCTCGTCGAGTCCTGGGGCACATTCAAGGTTGACCCAATCTCGCTGGATGAGATTGCCGGCTTGCGTAAGGCGGCAAGCGAGATGATCGACAAAGTCGGCTTCAATGACGGGCCGAGCTCATAAGGGGACGGTAATGAGCATTCAACCAAGATTCGTTGGGCACGGCGAAACCCGCGGCGAAGTCCACGCTTTTGCTGGACCGGAGTGGCTTGTCGGTGTCGGCTTTCGTTGCTGGCTGGCCGGTTACGACACGGGGGACATCACCTTTTGGGAGAACGGCTGGAACACGTTCAACCGGGCCCTCGGCCCAGCACGCGCAAAGCGCGCCGTCACTGAACTCGCCTGTTGGGTGCGCGCCACACGGGCCGCGGCCGCCCGCAAGATCGAGTACAACGCGCTCGACGCCAAACGTTTTTGCGCCGATGAGTGCACGGCCATGTCATTGATCGCCGCTTCGCAGCACCATCGTTGCCCCGCGATGCAGGCCTGCGCCCTGGCGCTGACGGGATCCGACACGGTCGACCCAGTCATTGATGCCGCCAACGCCTTCGCCGATGCCCTCGACGAGGCCGATTACCGCCTCAACCAGGAGATCGTGGCAGCCTTGGTCGCCACCGGGGCCCGCTCGCACGCCGGCTCGATCTCCGTCCCGCGTTGAGTTGTTAGGACGGCGGGGCGCAGCATCGGAGTCGGCGCCTATAAAGAGACGTCGGCTCAGCAGGCTCTTTGAGAACGGCAGCTTCTCCTGGTCGGCCGGCGCTCTTGTCCTATCTTTGCTTGCGGCCGCGCCGTTGATGGCCATCGCCTTCGTGGCAATGCAGTCTAGCGGCGACACATGGCCCCATCTCATTGAGAATGTCCTCCCCGACGCGGTACGGCGTACGCTTATCTTGATGATTGGCGTAGCGGCGATCGCCCTGATCGTCGGAACCGGAACAGCGTGGCTCGTCACGATGTATCGCTTTCCGGGCCGAAACTTGTTTCAGTGGATTTTGTTGCTCCCGCTGGCGATGCCCACCTACATCATTGCCTTTTGCTATATCGAGCTATTCGACTACTCCGGCGAGGCACAGACCGCTTTGCGCGGTGTCTTCGGTTGGACAAGTGCGCGGGACTATTGGTTCCCAGATATTCGCACGTTGACAGGCGCAATCTTCGTCATGGGAGCGGTCCTCTACCCTTACGTCTACATCACCGCCCGGGCCAGCTTCATTGCTCAGTCAGTCTGCGTCATCGAAGCAAGCCGCACGCTCGGACGCAGCGCATCACAAACATTTTGGCAAATCGCATTGCCACTAGCCCGCCCTGCTCTTGCGGCGGGCACGGCGCTCGCTCTTATGGAAGCGCTCAACGATATCGGTGCGGTGGAGTTCTTCGGCGTTCAGACCCTTACCGTGGCCGTGTACGACACTTGGCTGGATCGCGGCAGTCTCGCGGGCGCAGCACAGATCTCCTGTGTGATGTTGCTCTTTGTGTTGGCTGTTCTTGGGCTGGAACGCGCGCTCCGGTCCGGCAAGCGTTTTCATCACACCACGGGCAAGTACAGAGACCTGCCAGAAGAAACGCTGGCTCGATGGAAGGGGCTTCTCGCGATGTTGGCTTGCGCCCTTCCCGTCTTGGTCGGGTTCGTGTTGCCCACCTATGTGCTCGCGGGCGATGCCATCGTGCACCTCTCATCGAGCTTGTCTGAAGACTTCTGGCGCGCCGCGGTCCATAGCCTTAGCCTGTCACTTGCCGCCGCCATACTGGCCGTTGTCTTCGCTGTTGTCCTGGCCTATGGCCGTCGTCAGACACAGTCGAAGCTGGTACAGCTCGCGAGCTTCGTCCCCGCTGTAAGCTATGCCGTACCTGGAACCGTGCTTGCCATCGGACTTCTGATTCCCTTGGCCAGCCTCGACAATACAATCGACGAGGCGGCCCGCTCGCTGTTCGGCGTGTCCACGGGACTCATCCTCTCTGGGTCGGCATTCGCAATCATTGCCGCTTACACCATCCGCTTTCTGGCCGCCTCGCTTGGCTCGGTGGAGGCGGGTTTTGCCAAGATCACCCGCAACATCGATGCGGCCGGACGCACTTTGGGCGCATCGGTGACCCAGATGCTGTGGCGTGTCCATCTTCCCCTTCTCCGACCGGCTCTTGGCGCAGCGGCGCTGATCGTATTCGTGGATTCGATGAAGGAGCTGCCGGCGACCTTGCTGCTTCGGCCGTTCAACTTCGATACGCTTGCCACCCAGGTGTTCACCCTGGCATCCCTGTATCGCTACGAGGAGGCCGCGCTGTCGGCCCTGACCATTGTGCTGGTCAGCCTGGCACCGGTTCTGTTTCTTCACGGCATCATTGCCAAGAGCCGGCCTGGCGCTGCGGGCCTGCAGGCCCGCTCCAACGACGCTCAGGAGGAATTGGCGTTGCCAA
>JASJEH010000110.1 GCA_030064755.1 Methyloceanibacter sp.
CCGTCGCCGGAGATCGAGACGACTTTGCGCCCGGCGAACTCGGCAAAGTCTTGCGTCGCGGCCCATGCGCCCATCGCGGCCGGGAGGGCAAACCCAATCGATCCGAGATAGCCGGACATGAGGACGCGCTGTCCGGTCGTTTCGAAGTAGCGGCCGAACGAATAAGTGTTGTTGCCGACGTCGACTGCGATGATTGCATCGGCGGGACAGAATTCGGAGAGGACATCGAACACGGCAACGGACGGGATGCCTTGTCCGCGTTCCTCCGCGAGGCGCGTGCGCTTCTCTTCCCGCCACATGGCCCAACGCTCGACGAGCTCCCTTATCTGCCGGTCGTCACCCTGCCGGTCCAACCTGTCGCACATGGCATCGCAGAAAGCGCCGATCTCGCCCCAGATCGGGAGTTTGACTGGATGGAAACGGCCCAGTTGCATGCGCTCGAAGTCGACCTGAATGATCGGCTTGGAGCGGTCGATGCCGGTGTGGTTGGCGAAGGACGAGCCCAGCGACAGGATCAGGTCTGACTCATTCATGAACCAGCTGGCGATGGGCGTGCCCGATCGGCCCAGTACGCCGGCGGCGTTGGGATGATCGTCCGCAATAAGACCCTTGCCTTTGAACGTGGTCATGACCGGCGCCCCGAGCCGTTCGGCCAGGGCAATGACGGCGTCCCGCGCCGCCACGGCACCATGCCCCATCACAATGATGGGGCGCTCGGCGTTCCGGATCAGCTCCGCCGCCGCGGCGAGGGCGTCCTCGGAGGGGACAACAATGTCACTTCCGGTTCTGCCTTGAGGTCCGCCAGCTTTTGCGTCGCTGGGTATCGTCTGCACATCGTCGGGAAAGATGAGATGAGCGACATCGCGCTCGACGATGGCGGACTTGCACGCAAGTGACATCAACTCGGCATGGTTCGACGTCGTCAGCACCGGTTGAGAAAACTTCGAGACCGCCTCGAACGCTGATTTGAGATCGATGTCCTGAAACGCGCCGGGTCCGAAGACCTGTGTTTGCACCTGACCGGTCAATGCGAGCACGGGCGCGCGGTCGACCTTGGCGTCCCACATGCCCGTCAGGAGGTTGGTCGCACCGGGACCTGCGATGGTCAGGCAGGCAGCGGGGTTGCCCGTGAGTTTTCCATAGGCCGACGCGGCAAAAGCGGCCGCGCCCTCATGGCGTACGCCGTAATAGCGGAGCTCACCGTCTGACACACGCCGGCGGATCGCATCGGCCAAACCGAGATTGGAGTGACCCACCATGCCGAACACGCTTTTGACGCCCCAATTGACCATGGTGTCCGCCATAACGTCCGTGGTCGTGCGCTGGTGTTCCGGCTCGGGCTCAAGTCCGATGAAGACTTCACCGGCGCGGACGTCGACAGGGTAGAGCTGTTGCCCCGTGTCTTCGTGGCCTCCCGGCGGCGCACCCGTGAGCGGATGGAAATCCCAGCCGTGCCAAGGGCAGCGGATCCAGCACTCGCCGTCGGCACCGGTTTCGATGGAACCCTCGCCAAGCGGCCCGCCTTGGTGGGGGCATTTGTTGTCCATCGCGGCCCATTGGCCGTCGAAGTGCGAGAGACAAATGGAGATATTGCGCGGGGTGACGGTCTTCACCCGGCCTTCAGGTAGGTCGTCCACATGGCCAACCTTGATCCATTCGAGGTCTGCGTCACTCATGTCTGTAAAGCCCAGCGTTGCCTTCGATTGCTTGTACGTGTCGCACTGTATTGCAGTCCGGCGATGAACCCGCGCATTGTTTCACGCATGGCGGTTTCAGTGCGTTGGTAGCCTCACGGTTTGCGGCAAAGATTCCAACACACTTCGTCGTGACGAGGAAGCGAAAGAGGGCGCTCTAAGCTGCAAGCCGTTGACGTTCGTGCGGCGCGTTGAAGTCGAGCTTGGGCCCGACGGCGACAACACCGGTTGGGTTGATGGTGCTATGGCTCTCGTAATAGTGCCGCCGGTTGTGTTCGAAATTCAGCGTTCCGGCGACGCCCGGTTGCTGGTAGAGGTCGCGCACATAGGCTGAGAGATTCGGATAATCGGCGAGGCGCTTCAGATTGCACTTGAAGTGCCCGTGATAGATCGCGTCAAAGCGCATCAGGGTCGTGAACAGGCGCCAGTCGGCTTCGGTGATTTGATCACCGGTGAGATAGCGCTGTGTTGTAAGGCGGTCCTCGAGCCAATCCAACGTTTCGAACAGCGGGTAGAGGGCCTCTTCGTAAGCTTCCTGAGACGTGGCAAAGCCCGCCTTGTAGACCCCGTTGTTCACGCAGTCGTAGATGCGCTCGTTCAGCGCGTCGATCTCGGGACGAAGCTCCTCGGGATAATAGTCGCCTGGCTTTGCACCAACGCTATCAAACGCGCTGTTGAACATGCGGATGATCTCTGAAGACTCATTTGAGACGATCGTGTTCGTCTTCTTATCCCAGAGCACAGGCACAGTGACGCGGCCGGAGTAGTTGGGATCCGCCTTCAGATAAATTTCGTAGTAATTCTGCGACTGGAAAAGGCGGTCGCCGACGACGCCGGCGTCGTCGGGCTGAAAGGTCCAGCCCTTGTCGCCCATGTACCAATGGACGAACGACACATCCATCATGTCCTCAAGACCCTTGATCGCCCGGAAGATCAGCGTGCGGTGCGCCCAGGGGCAAGCGTAAGAGACGTAGAGATGATAGCGGCCCGGCTCGGCCTTGAAGCCATCACGGCCCGTGGGGCCCGCCGACCCGTCCGCCGTCACCCAATTGCGAAACTGCGCTTTCGAGCGAACGAACCGCCCGCCGTGTTCCTTCGTATCGTACCAAGCGTCGTGCCAAACGCCGTCAACCAGCAGACCCATCAGTCAACCTTTCATGCTGCCCACGCCGCGAAGCCGGGCGGCGTAGGAATTGTAGTGTTCATTACAGAACCCAATGTGGGGGGACCTGTTCGGAGTTCAAGGGCCAGGGCCCCGTGGCCACCGGCGGCCAATGGGCCTAAGCCCGCATTTCCGGCGCTCCTGTCGCGAAGCGCTCGTTGCAAGGCGTGCTCAGTCGGTCCTCCGTTAGCGATGACTCTTGCGCCAACGCCGCCTCAGCGCGGGGCCAACGAAGCAATCATCTCATTGATAACCTCGGCCATGGTCATCGCCGCGCCGAAGTCGAACTCGTTGATGGCGACGAATGCGGCGACGCCGCGCGTCGGGGCAAATGCAATATAAGAGAACGTGCCTTGCAGGCCGCCCGCCTTCTGCAGGATCAGCGGGCGGTTGCCCTCCGGCATCATAACGACCCAACCAAGGCTCATGGCGTCCATATGGCCGGACTCGTCCATCCCCGATACCGGACTAAGATTGTCGCGGATGAGATAGGCCGCGTGATCGAGCATGCGGACTTCCGCATCCTTCTCGTCGAACCGGTCCAGATGCCATTGCATCCAGCGCAAGAGATCCTTCGGCGTGGAGTAGAGGCCGCCCGAGCCAACGATGACGTCGCCGGTCGGCACATCGCGAAGCGCCTTACCGTCGAAGCCATGTCCCTCCATCAGCCGGCTGCGCTGGTCGTCGGAGAGTTCGAAGACCGTGTCACGCATTCCGAGCGGTTCGGTGATGCGCTTCTTCAAAACTTGTGGATACGGCGCCTCTGCCGCCTCCGAGAGGCCGATGGCCAAAAGGTCGAAGGCGAAGTTCGAGTAGAGGATTCCGGTGCCCGGCGGGTACAGCAGCTCGTTGGCGTCAAGCCAGCTCGAAAAAGCATCGCGGGTGATTGTACTGAAGGGGTCGCCGACGGGGCCGGGCTCATGCGGCACTTCTCGGGGCAAACCGGCAGAGTGCGTCGCGATGTCGATGAGCCGAATCTTGGCGACGTTGGGATCCTTGCCCGTGCCGATATCCGGAGCCAGCGATCCCAGCGTTTGCGTCAGCGACACCTTGCCCTTTGCGGCGAGCGCAGCGAGGACCTGGCCGGTGAAGGCCTTTGTGATGGAGCCGATCCGCAGTACCGTGTCGCCGTCGGGTTCTTCGCCGCCATCGAGGCGTTCACCAAAGCCGTGTATGGCCGTCTCGCCATCTTTGACCGCACCGATCACGAGCCCCGGAACCTTGCTCTGCAGGAATAGCACCGAGCCGGTGAATTCGACCGTCTCATCAAGAAGCGGATCGGCAATGGCGGGTCCTGACAGGGGGTAAGCGGCCAGTGCCCCAATAGCGAGCCCAATGACTGAGCTACGAAGGCGGGGGCGCGCAAATAGGGAGAGAGCGGTCATGTTTCAGGGGCCTCTAATGCTGCCAGTATTGGTCCAGGAAGCTGTTCGACTCTCTTACACCGGCTTCGTGCTGCGAGCCACTATGACGGAGACGGAATAAGTGTACCGAGTGGGCCTGGTAGCGCTGTTGTTCCTGACGCTCATGCCTGGCACCGGGCGTGCCGACGGTGCCAGCGACGTTCAGATGCTCCGCGACTTGCTGATCGAACGATTGGTGCTGATGGAGCAGGTGGCCGCTTACAAATGGAATACGCAGAGCCCGATCGACGATCCGGTGCGCGAAGCGAATGTTCTCAAAGCCAGTATAGCCCGTGCGCACGCTGCCGGGCTGAATCCGAGCGTCGCTAGGCGGTTTATTGCGGCACAAATGGAGGCCGCCAAGATCATACAGCGATACTACTTTGCGACATGGCGAGAGGAGGAACCGGTTGGTATTTCTGCCCCCCCGGACCTTGTCACGGAGCTTCGTCCCAAGATTGGGGCGCTGTCTGTCGCCTTGATCGCAGCGCTGGCCGATCAGGGAGCGGAATTGGAGTCTTGCTCGGCTGCCAAGGTCTTAAGGCCGGTGCCGAAGGAACTTGAGCCTGTGCCCGAGGCGTGGACGATGGCCGTCAAGGGCGTCTTGGATTCTGATGCAGCGTGTCGATAGAGTGCGAAATGAGGCCGCTTCGTTTGGTCGCCTGCGTTGTTCACAGATTCCTAACCAGAGCGTTGGTTTCTGCCAAATTCGACCTGGTTTTATGAAAATTCGCTCCCACCTCTAAAGCGAGCCATTTCGAACCACGAAATTTGCAAGACCCTTGAAATGAAACAGTTAGCTCAAGTCGTCGCTGTGGGCGTTGTTGCCCTTTCCGTCGCGGGCTGCGCTGTCGAGGTGCCGATGTCGGCCTTCCGCGTTGGCCCCTTGGGCACGGAGCAGATTCCGGGCACGGAGCAGGTTCTGGCACCGCACCCTCAGGCTGCGCACAACAAGCCGGCAAGCCAATAGCGGTTATACTGATTGGCCGCTCCAGAGCGGCCGGAAGCGCCGCAGTCTCCGGCCGTCAGTTAGTCGGTTGAGAATGTGCGCCCTCGCCTCTAAAGCACGAGCGTTAGGCGAAGTCGGAAAGCTTTCCGAAGTGGTCGGCGAGCATGTAGTAGACGGTGACCCGGTTCTTGTTGTGGACATCCTTCAACTTGTCGCCGATCGTGGCGATCGCGCCGTCCAACTCGTCGTCAGACATGCTTAGACCGAGCTTTTTCTTAAGGAACTTCTCACGCACACGTTCAAGCTCCGATTTGTCGGTGAACGACACGAGCGACGCATCCCGGCTTTGCAGCGCAATGCCGCAATGGCGGACAATCCCGGCAATCGCCTGATCGTCGGCATCTGGCACGTGTTTTTTGACGTCTTCGCCCCAATCTGTGTCAGCCATCGATTCCTCCCGTGAACGATCCTGCAAACTGCAAGCATCTTGTGACAGCATCCTACGTCTGTAGGGGTCGCTTGTGACAAGACAATTGCAGCGGTGCGCCAGAATGCGCCAGCTGTCGCGCGTGCTTAACGATCGATCTTGGTGATCTTCGAGCCTTCGAGCGTCAGGTTGTACATGAGGCCTTTTGGGTCGAGCACGAAGCCGATCACAGGCTGGGTGATCTTATCGGAATCGATCGAGCCGCCGACGCCCAAGGTGATAATGGCGACGGAGGCGTCCACACCGACTTTGAAACCCTGGAGGCTGTAAAACTGATCGAGCGCATCCTGGGTCATGAACATGATGATGACGGAGCGCTCCTGAACGCCGAGCTGGAAGCCAAACGAGGCGCCCACGAGATTGTAATAGCCGGCCGGCCGTTTATCGACGATCAGCATGCCTTCGCCATACTCGCCGCCGATGCCGAAACCGGCTTTTACGATTGAGGGGAAGACAAGAATCCCAACGGCTTTGTTGGCAAGCGCTCTCGCGCCGCCGATCTGATCAACAAAGCGGTGCAATGTTGCGTTGACGTCTTCCTCAATCTGCTGGGCCGAGGCCGCTTGCGCGATCGATGCCGCGGAGAAGGATGAGGCGAGTACCAGGAAAGCGGCAATTAGACTCGTTGTCAGGATTTTCATGACGCAGCTCCTTGAGGTCCCCCAAAGCGCCGTATAGGGCTGGATTGTGGCAGACCTGGGGGAAGATCGCGGAAGGCAACCAGTAGAGATAGCATTCCGTGCCTATTGGATGCGAAGCGCGGCGCCGCCTAGGCCACGTCACTCTTGGAGGCACCGGTGATGCGGTGCGGGTGCGTGAAAACCTCGAACCCGTCTTTGCGCGCGATGGCCGCTAACGTCATACCGCATGACTCAGCCATGCGTACGGCGAGCGCTGTGGGGGCCGATACGGCGACGATGAGAGGCGCCCCGATCATCGCCGACTTCTGGACCATTTCGACGGAAACCCGGCTGGTCAGCACGACAATGCCCTGCGCCGCTGTACCGCCGCTACGCACGCATGCGCCAGCGAGTTTGTCGAGGGCGTTGTGTCGCCCCACGTCCTCACGCACGGCAATGAGACCACGCGCAGGGTCCCAGAAGCCCGCGGCATGGACTGCGCGCGTTTCGCGGTTGAGTTCTTGATGAGCGGCAAGTGAGTTGACCGCCGTCATGATTTCTTCCGGTGACAGGATTTTGCCCTGGCCTACAGTGGGGGGAGGACGCATGGCTTCATTCAGGCTCTCGACGCCGCAGAGGCCGCAGCCGGTTGGTCCAGCGATTTTTCGGCGGCGCCCCAAAAACTCCGCCGCGTCCTTTGCTTTCAGCCAAATCCGGAGTTCGATACCGGTGTCTTCCTCGACGACGTCGATGGTGTCGATCGCATCCTGGGAGTCCACGACTCCCTCGGTGAGGGCAAAGCCGACGGCAAAGTCCTCCAAATCTTGTGGTGTCGCCATCATCACAGCGTAAGAGGCCGTGTTGAACGTGAAGGCGATCGCCGTTTCTTCCGGAATTGACCGTGCGCCAGTGGTCATTCCGGCCGAGGCCGACTCCGACCGCCAGACTGAACGTGGGACGCGGACGCTGGGCTCTTTCATACTTCCCTCCGGCGACGACCTATACCTGACGGCGGCGAATTTGAGAATCACTCCGTATAG
>JASJEH010000111.1 GCA_030064755.1 Methyloceanibacter sp.
GGCCATCCACGAATGTGAGGGGCGGCCTGAAAGACGTGGATGCCCGGATCAAGTCCGGGCATGACGGCGGAGAGCGTTGTTTGCGATTGCATCTTATCCCCCTCCCCAGAAACGCGCCTACACTGCCCGCATCCCTCGTTCGTGAGGACGCGAGCTGCAGACCGTCTGCTCTCGGGGCGGGGGATGCGGCGCCTGGGGTGGCGCGGTACGGATGGGTCTATTGCGCGCAGCGCTAAGCCCGGACACCCGCGTCATGGCTAACGGACCAGCCCCAGGGGTCTCTACTCCGCCCGCCTGCGCTGTAACGCGTGGGCCGACGGGTGAGATGCGCACCGCGCATCTGTGCCACTGGAGATAAGCGTGCGGCATGAGGCTCTAAAACATCGCCGCGGCACACAGGGGTCGCCTAGCTAATTGCGAAGCGACCTCGATGTGCCATGCGGGGCGCCGGAAGGCTGCTCACCAAAACAATCGGACGGCGGCCAACCAGCGCCCCGCAAGTCCCCACTTCGTGGGTTTGGGTTTTGAGACGTAGAGAATTTGAGGAGAGCTCGGCGTGTGTCAGCGCGACGGGGTGCCTTCGCTCGCGTGGTCCTCAGGTGTCATGCCCCGACTTGATCGGGGTATCCAGTAAACACCGCTCGTCATGAGCCGGCACGGCTTGGGTTACTGGATCGCCCGAAGAGCGCGACCGTAGCCGCGGCCGCGATCGCCGCGATTCCGGCGCTTCCCACAATAGCCCGGATCACGGCGCCTTGGTTGGGCGCGCCTTCGCTCGTGTAGGACTCGTAGATGGAGATAGCAATCGCGAGGGCAATGCCGCCAGCGCTGATCAACACGGTCAGCACCGTGCCCGACGCCGCACCCGCCTTTTCCTTGGGAACGACAGACTGGGTCACGACGCTTGTATAGGCCCAGACGAAGCCGAGACCGAGGCCGCTCAACGCGGCGAAAGCAATAAAGAGACCAAGGTTCGCCGTTGACGCCATGAACAGGGTCGCGAGACCGCCCAGCGCCAGCCCGCAGCTCATGGCGATCCAGGGTGGCGTATGCTGCATCCGCCCGGAGGCCAGGCTGGCCAAAGCGTAGCCGAGAGAGAACGTCACGAAGGCCGTGCCGGCCTCGATGGGATCGAGGCCCTCGACCTCTTGCAGGAACACCATCGACAGAAAAATGATGATCGTCGTTGCCCCGTTCCCGACAGAACCCGCCGCCGTCATGACGCTGAAGGTCTTGATCCGGAAGAGTGACAGGTCGAGCAGGGGATAGCGCGCGCGGGTCTCGACAGTCACGAAGACCACAAGTCCCGCCAAGCCGCCAATGATAAAAGTGAGGGTGAGCGGGTAGAGCCAGCCCCACACGGACGCGCGATCGATGCCGAAGGTGAAGGCCGCGATGGAGAGGATCACCAGAATGAGCCCTGCCATATCGACCGACTGCGGTACGGTTTCGTCCCGCGTGTCTTCCACCGCATACAGAGCGAGTGCAATCAGGACGATCGTGACCGGCACGTTGAGCCATAGCACCACGCGCCACGACATCAGATCGGTCAGAATGCCACCTGCGAGCGGGCCGAAGGCCAGTCCAACGGATCCGATTGCGAAAACGAGGCCCAATGCGCGTTGGACCTTCTCTGCCGGGAAGGCGTTCGTCGTTACGGCAAGCGCCACAGGCAGCATGATGGCCGCACCGATTCCTTGCACGATGCGCATGGCGATCAGCATATCGGGGGTCGTCGCGGCGCCGCCGATCAGTGACGTCAGTCCGAAGATGGCCGCTCCAAGAATGAGGAACCGCCGCCGGCCAAAAATGTCGGCCAGCCTCCCGCCCGCGATAAGGAAGGCCGCTTCGGCGAGCATGTATCCGCTGATCACCCATTGCAGATCGCTGGCCGTCGTCCTGAGGTCGTCGGCCATTCTCGGGATGGCTGACTGCAGTGCAAAGAAATCCAGCTGGACCGCGAACATCCCCATCGACGCGGCGAGCAGGACTGCCCACTGGCGCAACCCGGCTGCCGGTTGCGAACTGGTCGGATCGTGGGGCGTTGTTCTTTCCGCGTTCATGCAGCTTTGTGACGACGGTCTGGACGATGGACTCTAGTGACTATCGGAAGTCTAGGAGGCTGTCATGACGCGCATACCTGTTCCGATGCATCGCTTTGTCCATTGTAGGCGCCCTCACGCGGCAAAGCGGAATGTGCCCCGCGATCGGCTTGTACCGGAACAATCGGATGTGATGAGGCGTTTTCGTCGGCCCGCGCTATTGTAAGGCGCCATGGCGATGGCTACGTCGTTGCCATGCGAACACGCGACCCATCGTGTGTTCAAAGACGCATCGTGTGCCCAAAAGGGAGTGGGGGAACGCCGATGAGCGATTTGAAACTCACCTATTTCGATTTCCATGGCGGGCGTGGCGAGCCCGCGCGGTTGGCGCTCTCGATGGGCGGGGTGCCGTTCGTAGACGACCGGATCCCAATCGCCGAGTGGCCCGAGCGCAAAGCGGGTACGCCGTTCGGTGCCGTACCAACTCTCCAGGTCGATGGGAAAACGCTGACGCAGTCGAACGCCATCAATCGCTACGTGGCGAAGCTGACGGGCCTGTATCCATCGGATTTCTGGCAGGCAGCTTTGTGCGACGAGGCGATGGATGCCGTGGAAGACGTCGTCAACCAGATCGGTTCCACGATGTTTCTGCCGGACGATGAGAAGAAGTCAAAACGCGAGGCGCTTACCGAAGGCATGTTTCCGCTCTATCTCAAGCAATTGAGCAAGAACTTGGAAGAGAACGGCGGGCGGTATTTTGCTGATGATCGCCTTACGATCGCTGACCTCAAGGTCGCGATGCTGACGCGACAGTTGACCTCCGGCATCTTGGAGCACATTCCAACTGACTTGGTAGAGCGCGTCGCACCAGATCTCTTGGGGCATTTCGAGCGCGTGATGAAGGACCCATCGATCAAGGCGTACTACGCCAAGCATGGCGTGGAAGTTTGATGCTAGGTCGCTAGGGGAACTTGCGCAGCGCACCACGCGGGAGGGCGGACATCATCGGGCAGCCCAGTGTCTTGCGGAAAGCCTCGATCAGATCCTGGCGGTTATTGGCGGTGATGTAGTAGCCACCGGTCTCTTCAGCAAGGCACTTGGTCTCAAGGTATTTCTGCGCGCCCGTCCAGCGAAAGCTTCTTAGCTGGTAGCCGATAACGTGCACCGTAAGGTTTTCGCTCTCCCGCTTAAGTAGTTTGCCGAGTTCGCACGGATCGCCGCCGCACGTCTCTTCGCCATCGGTCAGAAGCACGATTGTTCCTGGCGCTGACACGTGCTTGAAAATCCTCGCTGCCGCGACCACGGCATTCACAAGCGGGGTCTTTCCGGCCGGATTGATCTCGTTCACTATGCTCAAAATGCGCTGGCTGGCCTTCGGCTCAGGCGGGAAGTTCAGGCGCACATTGCATTGCTGGTACGGTCCAGGACCGTAAGTAATCAAGCCTACCCTCCGATATCGGGTGACGCTGGGAAGGACCTCCGTAAGCGCGGCGCGTACTTCGCCAATTCGAGTTTTGTCGCTGAACAGACCTTGGACCGTGTTGCCTGCCATGGAGCCCGATGCATCGAAGACAATCATGGCGTCTTCGGTGCAGTAGGGACGCTCTTCAGCGTCAAACGGCACCTCCTGCGCCTTTGAGACTTGGCTGGCTGCCGCAACCGCAATAGCGAGAGTCGTGAGCAGCACAAGGGCCACATAGCTTCGGTGTCGTGACGGCATAGTTGCTCCGCATCTCAAATCTGAGCGCAGCACTATAGCAGAGGCGCGAGGAGGTGGCAGGTCCGCGACGCCGATCACAATATCCTGATCTCCTAGAACGCGGTTGGTCACGCCCGTGCCGTCCGGCGCCGATAGTGGAACGATTGGCAAGGTTCAGACCAATGCGAAGGGCAACCCAACGTCCGAGGAGTGAGCGGCCACGCGCGGCGGCGGCCTGACTACGGTGGCTTCTACGGTGCCTTGGGGACCACGGTGCCTTGGGGACTACGGTGCGTTGGGGACTTCGATGCGTTGGCCGGTGAGTGTGACGGCGATGGGGCCGGATGCCTTCGAGAGAGCGTCGGCGCTCGCCGCATCGGCTTCCAGCGGCAAGAAACCTAAGTCGCCAGTCAGTTCCAGCCTATCCCCGCTCGGCGAAGCCTTTCCTGTGACGTCGATGCGCGCGATCTGCCCCTGGTCTCCTTCTGCATTCGGGTAAGTGAAGTCGAGCATCGTCGCCGTCAGGCGCATGGTCCCGTTATCGTCGACGCCGTCGCAGCGCCAAGTGCCAGCGCTGTCGCCAAACGGCCGGCTGTCGATGACGGCGCTCATCTCGTCGGAGTCAAATCGCAGGACGTGCCCGCCGTTCGTGAGGACCAAGAGGCTTCGGCTGGTACCAGTGCTGCCGCCATTATCCAGCTTGTTTTCGGTCAAGAAGGTACCAACGGCCGGGCTACACGCGCCGTCCATCTCGGCTGCGGCAGGAAGCGGCAGAAGCGCGACAACGCAGGCGAAGGCGGCGCCCTTGGTGGTGCTGCTGAAAGTCATGGCTACAGTTCCCAGTTTGGTTTCCGTGTGCGGAATAGTATCGCAGAGCTGCGCGACGCCCAAGTGACCTTAGGTTGGACGTCGCCGTCAGGAATGACGGACTCATCGTTGTGCTCCGCAGCGATAAGAGGCGGGCGCATGGCTTTGATGTGTGGCAGGACCCATTTGTCGTGCTGCGTTTTCCGAAGCTAGAGAACCTTCGCATGGATCCGTTCGAGCGGGCCGAGCACGAAGCCATCGGCTACGGTCAATGGCGTGCGGAGCGTATGCTTGCGCTGATTCCGGCTCGAGCTTTCGTGTCCAAGTGGATCTCAAGCTTCAAGGAGTTTCCGCCGAGCCAGAAGGTGGCAAGCTTCAGCGTAGATCAGGCACTGCAGACATTGGAGAACCTGAAGATGCCGTAGCCTCGCGTGCGTGTTGAGACAGGAACCGGCGGGAGATAACCCCCGCCGGTTTTTGCTTTGACGTGGGGCTCCTCTTGATGCGGAATTGCGGACACCGATTCGAACGGTGTATTTGCAGGGGCGGGAGCCGGCCAGCGCTCAGAGCCGGATAAACAACGACAGATGACGAAATCCAGGTACAAACCCGGCGGGTTCGATCTCGCCGTTAGGCAAGCACGCGCCGGCAAGGGGCTTTTCGCGAAGGAAGACATCCCGAAGGGTGCGTGTGTCGTCGAGTATTTTGGCCGAACGCTTACCCAGGAGGAAGAGTATACGAGCCGCAGCCGGTACCTGTTTGAGGTCACCAAAAAGAAGACGATCGATGGTTGGTACAAGGGCAATGTTGCGCGCTACATCAACCATTCCTGCAAGCCGAACTGTGAAGTCGAGATACACAAAAAACGCGTCTGGGTGTTCGCCAAGCGTAAGATTAAGGCCGGCGAAGAGCTCGGCTACGACTACGGAAAGTCCTACTTCAATGAGTTTCTGAAGCCCATCGGTTGCCGTTGCACCAAGTGCATGTCCGAGAAGAAATGGGCGAAGGTGCAGGCCAAAGAGGCGAAAAAGAAGAAGGTCAAAAAAGCAGAGAAAAAGGCCTGAGGTCCCGGAGTATAGCGCGGGCCGCGTTGTGGCCTGGCGCGCCCGTAACGCCGCCGCCAGGGTGCGCCCCCGATCCGCAGTGATAGAGGCCCTTGATCGGGCCGCGATAGGCCGCAAACCCAAGGGCCGGCCGTGCCGAAAACAATTGGTTAAGCGAGAGCTGTCCGTGAAAGATGTCGCCACCTGTGAGCCCGAACTCGCGCTCAAGATCCAGCGGGCTCAAGACCTGTCGGCCAACGACACTATCGGCAAATCCTGGCGCATAGCGATCGACAGTCGCGATCATCAAATCGGCGACCTCGTCGCGGGCCTCATCCCATGACCGGTCATCGGGGAGGGTTGGCGCCACATGTTGGCAGAATAGGCTCGCGACGTGGGCCCCTGGCGGCGCCAAGCTCGGATCGATCGTTGAGGGGATCAGCATCTCGATAACGGGCGCGCGGCTCCAGCCATGTTCTCGCGCATCGCGATAAGCCCGATCCATATAGGCGAGGCTAGGAGCTATGATGATCCCAGCACCGTGATGATCCCCGGCCACTGTACCGGGCAGGCATTGAAAATCGGGCAGCTGTGACAGCGCGACATTCATGCGGAAGGTGCCAGAACCATATCTGAAGCACTCCATCCGCGCCGAGAAGGCCGGCGGCAGCGCATCCGTGGCCACGAGGTCGGAGTAAAGGTGCTTGAGGGTCATGTTCGCGGCAACCGCACGGCCTCTTACGACCCTGCCGTCCCTTAGCGCGACGCCTGTGGCGCAATCATTCTCGATCAGGATCTCGGTGATCTCGGCGCTGGTCTCTATATCCACGCCATGGACCTTCGCGGACTCGGCGATTGCGTTGGAGATTGCGCCCATTCCGCCAAGGGCATGTCCCCAGACGCCCTTCTTTCCGTTTACCTCGCCAAAGGCGTGATGCAGCAGCACATAGGCTGTGCCGGGATCAAACGGGCTTGCATACGTGCCAACAATTGAGTCGAAGCCCAGCAGCGCCTTTACAGGTTCGCTCTCAAACCAGCGATTGAGAAAGTCCGCTGCAGATAGAGTGAAGAGATCCACGAGGTCTTGCTGACCGTCGAGCCCGAGGCGGCCCAAATGCCGAGCCAGGGAGGCCGTACTTGCAATTTCGCGCAAGGTCGTGAGGTTGAAGCCGCTCGTGACATTCGGGGGTGGTTTGAGAAGCAGCCCGCGGAGCGTATCTGCGATGCGTTCGAGATGCATCCAGTAGTCGTCATAGCGTTCGGCATCGCGTGCGCTGAACTTCGCTATCTCCGTCCTTGTGCGGCCATGGCCGGTCAGGAGATAGTCGCCATCCGAAAGGGGCAGGAAGTTCAGGGCAGGCCGCTCGACGATCTTGAGGCCATGCCGATGAAGATCGAGATCGGCAATCACTTTGGGATTGAGCAGGCTTACCGTGTAGGAGCAGACGGAGTTGCGAAAACCGGGATGGAACTCTTCCGTCACGGCCGCACCACCGACAATGCTCCGGCGCTCGAGAACTTTCACACGCAAGCCCGCGCGCGCAAGATAGGCCGCGCAGACGAGCCCGTTGTGACCGCCGCCAGCGATAATCGCATCGTAGATTTCTGACATGGAGTCGGTCGGAGCTGGCATCTGATTGGTCTTGTAGGTCATTCCAGAAGTGCGAGACAGGGCCGCGCCCGGCGCGCTATCTAGAGCCTTTCATGGCTAGATTGAACCATTCTGCCGAGGCGTTTTGGGTTC
>JASJEH010000112.1 GCA_030064755.1 Methyloceanibacter sp.
GGCCAATCCTTGTTGCCGGTGAGACACCCCGCAAAGACCAAAACGTCGTCGGTGAGGCTGGCGACCGCGAAAGGCGTCGTTCTGAGATTGTCGAGAGTCGCAGACGGGCGGAAGGGTGCAATGATCCAGCCCTCGCCGTCTTCAATCAGGCCCAGTGGCGCGATATGCAACCGGCCCTCATCACTTATGGTCGTGACGATGCATTCGCGGATCATGGGCATTGGACTAGCTCGCGCGACACTATGACTTCTCCTGTTTCTTTTTCATCGCAAGCGTATGGCCTGCTTCCTTGAGACGCGTTCGGTCCTCCCGCGGCTTGTCCGCGGCAATGCCCCAGTCGAGCGGCTCGTCTTGGGCGTAACGCTTCCCCAGCCGCCAGGCGATTTCCGCTTTCGCCAACTCAGCCGCAAGATAGAACGCGTGGCCCGCATCATCCTCCACACCAAGCTTTGGAAAGAACTCGAAAATGTCCTCGGCGATGTGATGGCCGTCCCGGTTGTAGATGTGCACGCCGTCTTCGGCGACTTCGATGCGAAAATTCCTATCCCGCACAGCCCCCGCGTTCTCGGCAATCTCCTCAGGCGTGAGGGGGAAGGGTCGCTTCGAATGCAGCCCCAGCAATTCGTCCGTATATCCCTTGGGCAGCTCTCCGTCGGCACGTGAGGCGAACATCAGCCGGCGTGCCGCGTCGTGTTCCTCATAGGTGCGCCGCGTATGGGGGCTGACTTGCACGACCAGCACGTTCTTGATGTTCAGCTCAGAGGCAATGCCGATCAACGTGGCCGTGATGCCTGTCGTGTCGGCCTCGGTAAGTTCGGTGAGGTTGCCGGTGCCTAGCAATATGTCGACATCGGGCCTCTCGCGGCGAAGTTCCGAGTAACGCTCGAGGGAGGCCATGAATCCGAAATTGATAGGATCAAGCACGGGGTCGGCGAGATAGGGCAAGCCCTTCTTGTCCAACGTGGCCATTGCGCGTCGTAATGAGTCCATGTCTCCATGTGTTGCCGGAATCAGGACGGGCACGGAGGAGACTTCGTCGGCAATGTGCAGGCGCGTCTCATCGAGACTGAGGAGATAATCGGCCCCTGCCCGACCGCCACGCAGGAGCTCGTCCGGATTGGCCGAATCGACGCTGACCTTGTAGCCATAGGTTTTGAGGGCCTTCACCGTGTCTTCGAGATGGGGGAACGGTGTATCCGGCAGACAGCCGAGATCGATCACATCCGCGCCCCGGTGACTATAGTCCTCGGCGCGCGCCAGTATATCCTCGATACTCATCTCTGTGGCATCGATGATCTCGGCAAAGACGTTGATGTCGTACTTCGACATGTCGGAGGCACGGCGCGCCCGGCCAAAGAAGACGGGGATGTCTTTGACTTCATCGGGCCCCCGCTCCACGGGCACACCGTAATGCGCCGCAAGCGGCTCCAGGTCTCCTCGGAAACGGCCGGGCAGCAAGATCTTGTCCGCGCCGCGCGCATCCTCCAGCCGGCGCGTGATGATGTCCCCAGTCATCAACGCCGCCACTTTCACGCCGATATCAACAACCAGCCACTCGAACTCCGCATCCATGCTCTTTAGCACGGCCTCCAAACGCGGCTCGGCCAAATGCCCGGTGAGAAACAGGATCTTCTCTGCCATGGCTTCAAGGCTCACCCGGTGACGGGGTTAGGCGCCGCGGCCTCGCGCGCAAGAAAAGCTGACAGGCCTTTTTCGTCGCCGGGCCCAAAGACTGAGCAGGCAATACGCGTTTCTGCGAGCATGCTTGGAAAAGCTTCGTCGACGATCCCCTCGCGACAGAGTACGTCCGCGCTTAGGGCACCGTGCGCGATTGGCGCGGACTTCACAACGCAGCACGCTTGCGCGCCTAGCTTGCCAGCAAGCCACAGCGCGAGGCTGTCGGACGTCAACCGCCAGGTTGCTTCAACATCCGCGCGTCCCGCGAGAAAGGCCGAGGGGGCCCAGACAGCAACGCGTTCGCGCCGGTGAATTGCACGCAAGTCTTGAAGCGTTGTCCCGACCTCGAAACCGGGCCGCAGGCCGGCGATAGCCCAAGCAAGCTGGTCCATGGCAAGCAAGGCCATGCGATGTGCGATGGCGTCACCGAAGCCGAGCTGGCGTTGGCATTGCCGGACTTCGTCAGCTAGGGCCCCACCGCCCGGCACCACGACGACCGGCGGGTGCACATGCGCAATAGCATCGAGCCAGCCAGGAAGCGAGCCGCTTCGCACGATGCTGCCACCAAGCTTCACCACGGTCACCGTGGCATCGGAGAGGTGCTTCTGGGATGCGGAGGCTTGCACTGCGGCACTCATGGTTAGGCCTCCTGTTTCCTCCGAACGATCTGGACACCCACCGCACCTGGATCCTTGTCGAGTTTCTCGATCATCACCTCGACACGCTCGGCCCGCGGATGCGATATGCAATGCCGCGCCACGTCCTCGGCGAGCGTTTCGACCAAATTGATGTGCCCGCGAGAGATGATGTCCTTGATGCCGTTAATCACGTAGTCATAGTCCAAGGTTCGACCTATGTCGTCGTCGAGTGTCTTCGGATCAGACGCTATCTCGATATCGACGGAGAAACGGACGCGCTGGGTAACGCCTTTCTCGTTGTGATGAACACCGATCTCGACCTCAAGCACGTAATCGTGCACGAAAATGCGGTCCAACGGCTCACCCGTTGCGCTCGCCGTACTGACGTATCCCAGACGTTGTTCCATTACGCGCTCCGGTTTCCTCCCACCAGCTTGGCCGTTGGGGCCAATCCGAAAAGATGCTCTAGCACATCGCGGATGCCGCGCGCGCCTCGAAACGTGCCTCGGAAGCAGAGCGGCCAGTGGTCACAAGCTGGCCAATCTCAGCACAAGCCACCGGGTCCAAGCTGAGATCGCGCGCGCCCCGCTCGCAGAGCGCACCCCGAAACCCCATTACATCGGGCCGTAGTGCAAGGAGCGGAGCGATGTGGCGTGCGCGCAGAGATCCAGCAAGACCGGCTTGCAATCCCGCACGCCGCGCGCCCTCCACGAAGCGCTGGATCTCGCGGATCGGCAGGTAGTCAGTCAGGGAAGCACCGCCCTTCCCCGCTGTATCCAGCATCACACCGCGCGCGCCGCTTGCCCTGGCCGCGTCGATGGGATCCAAGCCCGGAAGGGCGTCCGCGAAGAACACGAGAACCAGCTCGGCTGGAAGTGACCGGATGCGTAGTGCCTCGAAGCAGCTTTGAGGGTCACCGTCTCCCAAGACTCCCAGTTTGACGGTGTCAACACCAAGCTCGGCTGTGGCGGTGACCTCGTTGGCAACCCTGTCCGGTTCCATTGGCAGGTCACCGACAGTAGCGCTCACGGGCTTCCGTCCACCAATGGCTTCGAGACAATCCCGGACCACGCTGGCGGCAACCGCGCCAAGCGCGCCGGCATTGGGCTCTTTGAGATCGACGATGTCGGCGCCTGCGGCGAGGACAAGTTCAGCCTCCGCCGCGCAGCGAACGCTGGCGAGAAATTGAGTCATCGTTGACGTGTTATCCCGGAAACCACCGCCAGACCAGTAGCGGATGTGCGCTCATCAGCGGAAGAGCCAGCGGAATGGGTCGTTGCTTCTGCCGCCGCGACGGCGCGCCTTCGGGCGTGGCGCAGGACGCTGCTGTTGAGCGAACCCAAAGAAACCGTCGCCACTTCGCCGGCGCCGAGCCACAGGTGCGGCCCTGTTTCTCTGGGGTCGCAAGGCGACCTCACTCACGTTGCCGTCGGGATCGGTAACGGAGAGCGCCGCCGTTTGCCATTCCCACGTCGCCGCCTTGTCGCCCCAGCGCTCTGGTTCGATCGCCAAGACGGCCCCTTTTCGCGTGTCGACCACGGCCACATACTCGAAAGCGCCACCGCTCTGCGCCGCGCCTGCATTGTATTTCAGAAGACCAATGCCTGACTGCGCACCTTTTAGCTGCTGCCACGACAGAATTCGCGGCTGACCGCCACCAAACATTTCCATGGGTACGTTGACCCCACGGAAGTTTGAGTTCGAGGCGACGAACCGTCCCGGCGACTTCTCGTTGATCACCCAGCCCGCGACAGGCTCACCCAAGGGCTTCCGGGTGTCCGCGGGCACTGGGGCGCGAAGCCGCACGAGGGTCGCGCGGGCCTGTTCCTGGAAAGGATCCAACGCCACTGCTTTCTGGTAATCGGCGACTGCGTTCTCGTTCCGCTTCTGCGCCCGGAAGATGTCGCCTCTGATGCGCAAGGCTTGCGGATCGTTAGGCTTCAGAATGAGTGCGATATTGACGTCGATATAGCCCTTGTCCGCCTTCCGGTCGAAGAGCTTCGTCTCGCCGCGCAAGGCGTAGGCCTTCGCATTTTTCGGCTCCAATGCCAGAGCCTTGTCGAAGTCGCGAATGGCGGCGTCGTGCCGCTTGTTCTTGGCCAACAACGCTCCACGCTCGATAAAGGCATCGACCTTCTCCGGTTCGATGTCGAGAACCTGGTCGAAGTCGGCAACGCCTTCGCGGAACCGATTTTGCGCTGCGTGGGCGCGCGCTCGCAGCATCAATAGCTTTGCTTTGTCCCGCTCGGGCTCCAGATCAAGCGCCTGGCTCGCATCGGCGGCAGCTGCCGCGAAGTTTCCCAACTCGAAATTGGCTACGGCCCGGTTCCGGTAAGCAGCTGCGAGCTTGGGATCGAGCTTGATGGAACGGCCGAGATCGCGCACAGCGGCGTGGTAACGGTCACGCTCAATGTGAGCGCGCCCGCGCCCATTGTAAGGCGCCGCCGTACTCGATAGCAGCGCCGTGGCTTTGCGGAACGACTGAAAGGCAGCGTCGTAGTTTTGCAGCGACGCATAGGCATTGCCGCGATTGTTGAATGCGGCTCCGTAAGACGGCTCAAGCGCGATCGCACGGTCGAAATCCTTGATGGCTTCTTTGGGATGCCCAAGATCCATCAGCGCGTTGCCACGGTTGTTGTAGACGATGGCATTGTCCGGAGCGAGTTGTATCGATTCGTTGAAGTCGTCGATCGCTTCTTTGGTTTTTCTCATGCGCCATTTGGCGACACCGCGATCGCTGTAAATGCTGGCCAAGACGAACTTGGAGACGTCCGGCGTTCCCAGCGCTTCGTCGTAGAGAGCCACGGCTTGGTCGTACTGACCGCGGAGCATCGCCGCCGTGCCTTCCCGCGCGCGCAAGAGCACCTGGTCGGCCGCCTGAGCGACACCGACCCCGGCTGTTGCGAGGGCGGCACCGAGGAGAAGCGTCTTCGCGTTTAGACGGGTCTGTGAGGCGCGCTTGCGGCCCATGATCGTGAACGATCCCTCGCTAAAGCGGTTTCATGATCCCAGTCGGCACGGCATGGCGCAGCGCCGTTACCAGATGTCTCTCATAACCGGCGAGTGTGTCAACAAACGGTCGCGTATAGCCCGCCTAATCTGTCACGCGCGTTTCAAGTATTCCTCAATATCTTCAAGCACTTCGGGGATCATCTCGGGTAGGTCCTCTGCAATGAGGCCTGGTCCGAACCGCTTCGCCGCCTGTCCGTGCATCCAAACGGCGATACATCCGGCGTCAAAACCGCTCAGGCCCTGAGCGAGCATGGCCAAGACCATTCCAGCCATTGCATCGCCCGAACCGGCCGTGGCGAGCCACGGCGTCCCGTTGGTATCAATGGCGGCATGGCCCTCCGGCGATGCTATCACCGTGTCGGGGCCCTTCAGAACAACGGTGGCTCCGGAGCGGCTGGCTGCTGTACGTGCCCGGTCGACCTTCGAGGCGCCAGGGACCTCGCCAAAGAGCCGCGCGAACTCACCGGCATGCGGCGTCATGACAACAGGATGTTCGCGGCCGTTAATAGCCTCAAAAAGAATCTCCGGGCTCTCCGCGAAAGACGTCAGCGCATCCGCGTCCAAGACGACCGCCGGCTCGGCTCGCAACGCGGTGAGAACCATATGCCGCGTTTCGTCGCCAACGCCGTGACCGGGACCAATCAGAAAGGCATTCTTGCGTGTGTCCGAAAGAAGATCGGCGATGCCGCGCGCACCATCCGCTTCGCGCAGCATCACGGCGGTGAGATGGGATGCATTCACGGCCAACGCGTTCCGGGGCGATGCGACGGTCACGAGCCCCGCCCCAGCCCTTAAGGCACCGCGCGCGGCCAACCTTGCTGCTCCTGTGGCGTCAGCCGGCCCTGAGGCCACCACTGCGTGCCCCCGAAGGTATTTGTGCCCTAACGCCGTCGGCCATGGATAACGGTCTATCCATAGCGCCGGTTCGTTGGCATAGAGCCTCGGCTTGATGTCCTCGAGAACCTCGTCCGGTATGCCGATATCGGCCAGGTGGAGCTCGCCGCAATGGAGATGGCCAGGTTCGAGATAGTGCCCCGGCTTGAACCGGAAGAACGTTACCGAGCTCAATGCCCGCATGGCCGTCCCGAGGATCATGCCGGTGCTACCGTCCACACCACTCGGCACATCGATAGCGATAATGGGAATGCCGCTCGTATTCGCGGACTCCACCAGTTCAGCCATCTTGCCTTCAAGTGGTCGGGCGAGACCTGCGCCGAACAAGCCATCGACGATGACGTCCGCCTTTTCGAAAAGGTCCGGCGAGAGTGGTTCCATGGGCCCGGTGAAGCGTGATGCCATCTCCGCTGCATCGGCTGGCAGCTTACTCGGATCGCCATCGAAACCCAGCCTGACGAAGTAGCCGCGCTCTAGGAGCTGGCGTGCGGCCACAAAGCCATCGCCGCCATTGTTGCCCGGTCCGCAGAGTATCGCGACCGTCGAGGCGTCGGGAAATCGCAACGAGACCTCGTCGGCGACGCTTCGACCCGCATTCTCCATGAGAACAGTGCCAGCGACACCGCCTTCTACAGCGAGTTTGTCGGCTCGGCCCATTTCTTTCGCGGTCAAAAGTTCCAGCATTATCTTGCCTGCGGGCTAGCTGCTTAGAAACACCATACGGGTGTTCGGTTAAATCTTGGGGCGCGTTGCGCGTGCCTTGTTTTTGTGCGTATTGCCTATTCTATCGTCACATCGCCGTGCTACGCCGCCTCCTCATTTTGCGTACGTTCTCTAAGCCACTGATACTACGACAAAAGTCTTCGCCCATTAGATTGGCACAGCCTGTGCTAAGGCTTGGTGCTGAGTTCGATTTGCATTGCGGCTTCTACACGGCGAGGCGCTGCAACATTAGACTGGGAGGTACTGCGAAGAATGAAAAAGATCGAAGCGATCATCAAGCCATTCAAACTTGATGAAGTGAAGGAGGCTCTTCAGGAGATTGGTCTTCAGGGCATCACCGTCACTGAAGCCAAGGGCTTCGGCCGCCAGAAGGGCCACAC
>JASJEH010000109.1 GCA_030064755.1 Methyloceanibacter sp.
CGCAACTTGGGTCTCTCTAGATCATACGTCTTAGCGGTAATTGCCGGAATACTCGTATGCCTAATCCTGTGTAACTCAGCTACAGCTATCTCAGTTGCTTTAGGACTTGCCATTATCTGGTTTACTGTCGAAAAAATATCGGTAAAGAATTCGTCTTTGTTCTATCTAGCTTATGTGACAGTTCTTCTTTTCTCTGTTTTGTTGCCGTTTATCGACCTTGGCGGAAACGACGTACAATTGCTGGGGCTTGATCGCGATGCCAGCTTTACTGGTCGAGACAAGCTCTGGGAACATGCAATACCTGCAATTCTTGACCGTCCTATACTTGGCTATGGCTATCATACATTTTTCAGTATGGATCCATTTTCGCCTGCTTGGGAGTTCTGGGCACATTTCGACTATCTGCGCGTTGCATCACTCCACAATTCAGGCATGGAGATCTTAGCCTCGCTCGGCATCGTAGGTTTTTTAGTTTACATAAGTTTCTGTCTATGCGCGGCAGCGGTTGTGTTTAACCGAACACTTCCTAATAAGGTCCGATACATTCTTCTATTGCTTCTATCCGCCTTTACTCTTGGTTCCGCGACAGAATTTGGCCTTTTTTATCACAACACGGTAGCAACCGTTTTTCTTTTTTACGTATTCTACTGCGCGGGCATCGATTATTCACAGCGCGCGGACACAGCATCGGTCGCTGTGCCACGATTCCGTCGGTCCGTGCCCACCTCAGCGGCATCGAGCAACAAGTCACCATGACTGGGCTGACCAGACGCTCTTTTGTCGGCTCCGCCGTCTCAACGCTACTCGCGTCATTTGCCCCGGCGAGTTACAGCGAGCCGGCGCCAGATGCCATTTGCAGCAAGAGGGTGAGTCTCGCAATACCAGATGCACAAACGTGGAAAAGTGTCTACGAGGCTCGATGGGGCCCTTTGGGCCCGCAACAGGATTGGCAAATCATCAGTGTCTTAGGTGGAACTGATGGCGACTACGACGACTCGGACGGCGTCCTTGCCTGGATAGTCCAGTATTGGGTGCGAGCCTGGGTCAAAATGGCTCGGCTAACCGGTGACCGGTCCTATATGGATTCATGCGTATCCTTCATCGACGCAATGTTTGCACATACCGACGAGCGTCGAATTGAGCGTGGCGAGATTCAAGAGTCTTACATCCGCGAGCCAGGTTACTTTCGCGGGACTGGAGTCGGTGGTCCATTTTGGAAGGCGGGCGGTCTGGCCGATGTCGTGACAAATGGCCAGATTGCGCAGGGGATCTTGTGCTTCGTGGAATTGGTATTCGAGGATCCACGAAGGTGGCGAAGGTATCGCGCTTTGGCCCAACGGTATTTCGAGGATGCCCTGACTGTCATAGACGTATTCGACAATGATTGGCAGACCGTTAGGAGCAAGGGCAGCTACCATTACCGCGATAGTGAAGGCAGCGGCGTCCTCGGCGTTACGTCGATTGCATTCAACCAGGCTGCAAGCATGATGACGGCGCAGGTCTTAGTAAACAAGCTGGAGCCATCCCCGGCACGTATCGACAAGATTCGGCGACTGGTCCAGCTTTGGCTGGACGACTACATGGTAGAGCGTCCTGACGGAACGGTGAGTTGGCGCTACATCGCCAACCACCCGGAGCAGACTAACCCCGAAGATGTCGGCCATGGCAGCATCGATATCGAGTTTCTGGTAGCCGCATACCTCACCGGAGAGACCGCGCTCGATGAACGACACATGGTTGCACTCGCCAAGACATTTACAAGCCGCGTTTACAATGGCCACCTGGGCCTGAACGAGTTTGTTGATGGATCAACTGAGCCTCGCTTTGACGAGAATTGGAACGCTGCCATTGGCTGGATCGAACTCGCGCGCTGGGACCCAGAGGTATTTGTTGTCGCCGCGAGAATCTACAACACGTCCTATCCGCCAATTGCTCCGAGTGGCGTCCTCTGGTCGCGGCCGATGTTGGGCTGGGCGAATCTGATCAGCCTCCAAGCGCCGTGCAGTTGAGTAGTGTCGCTAGCCATCAGAGCGTCTCTTCACGAAACTCTTCTATATGTTCCGATCACTGCAGCATGTGGCGGCGCTCTGGAGCCAAACTTTGCATCATCGGAAGCTGGTTGACGCTGCTACGACAACGCACGCTGAACCCCATCGACGACATTGCTCGCCATGTTTTCGATACTATAGCGACGCGCGGCCTGTAGCGCGCCATCGGATAGGTGACGGGCAAGCTCCTTGTCACTCAGTAGCCGGATTACCTGTGCCGCGTACTCCTTCGGACTGGCCTCTCTCGGCAGAACGATAGCGTTTGTGCCGTCATCAAGGTAATCGATCTCAGGCCCATGATCGTGCGCCGCGCAAGTCACGATGGGGCGCGCGGCTGCAAACGAGTCGATCGCAATGAGCCCGACAGCACCGGGTACAAGCAGGGCGCTGGACACTCTGAGCAAAGTCGCCTTACCTCGTCCAAAGCTGGGAGGCAGAAACTTGATGAAGTCGTCCTGCGCTGCGGCGCGCTTTGCTTTCTCCAGGGCGGAGCCAGCACCGGCGATGACCAGCTCGAAGTTCGGTATGTGGCGCCTAATCTCGCGTGCCGCTTCGATCAGGAATGAGATGCGCTTCTTGGGGTATATGGAGCCGAGAAACGCGCAGACCGGCCCTTCGCCAAGCTGGTGATCGCGCCGGAAGGCCGCAACGTCGTCAAGACTAATTGAAGAAAGATCGGCAGCCAGCTCGTCGACATCGATCGTATTGTTGTTAACTGTGATGCGCTCTCCTGGAAAGCCATAGCTTCGCAACAGGTCAACAACGCCCGGTGTGTAGGCGAACCACCAGTGCACACGGGTGGCCAGAAAGCGTTTCCACGCCTCCCGAGATCTTCCGAAGGCGCCAGCGCCATGCCCCTTCCCGTGGCCAAAGAACGCGAGCCGTGGGCGGCCCGTTAGCCAATAGCGTGTTTGAAGCACGTAGTTGACAAGTAGTTTGTTTTCCTGGCTTACGATTGTGAGGTCGGCGGCGGCGGCGAAGTTGAGAGCTTCCTGCCAATACAATTCTTGCCCAAATAGTCGAAGCGAACGAACTGGAACCTTGTGGCCCCAGGCAAGCTCGACAGTATCGCCTTTGTGGGCGCCGTCACCTATTGGATCACTGTATACCAAGTCATACTCGATTCCTTTGCGCGAAAGCTGCTCCCGAACTAACTCATGGAAACGCACGCGATAATGCGTGAGTACCAGCGTCAGGAAGCAGACGCGAGGCCGTCGGGAACGAGGCCGGATGTTGCTCATCGTCCGTATACCTCGGTCGGCATTGCTGTCGTCACCCGATTGCACTTCGGCCAAAAGCCGCCCCAAACATCCTTGCATCGAGCTTCAGGTTCTGAAGATTCTCCGTATACGGTCTATCGAACTTCCACCCAGTGCGATGGATGAAGAATGGGTCGACGTGTGGTGCGTAGAGCTGAGCAGGAATAGCCGTTGCAATTGTGCGGAACCCGAGGTCACGACAATAACGCCGAAGAGGCGCGGAGAAGTGGCGCCGCATGCCGAACGGGAAAGAAAAGTCGGATACCCCGTGACCGACAATGTCCTCAAGCAACGCCTTGCAGCTGTCAATCTCCTCGAACCACTTTTCCTTCGGCAAACCGGACAGCCTGAAGTGGGTATGTGTATGGCACCCGATATTGTGTCCCGCGTCTGAAATCGCGCGCAACTCAGAGCGGCTCAGCGGTGTTCTATCTCCCGTGTACCGAATGCGATCAAAATACGCGTCAATAGTCGACCGGCTCGCTACGTCGCGAAACGGGCACGTGTTCACATAGAATGTGCACTGGATGCCCAGATCATCGAAGATCTCCAGCGCTTCGAACCAACTACGGTAGTTGTCATCGAACGAGACGAAGAGCTTCCGGGAAGCATCGCTAGCGTCTTGCGCATACTCCGAGGGGTCTACTGTCGCATACCCCAACTCAAGAAACGTGGCGACAGCATCCCGAAATGCGCCAACATACTCGGGCACTAAGTCGTGAAAATACAGCGCAACCCGGCGAGAGAAATGCTCTGCCGCGAACAATACGTGCGCCTGGCGAACAACACGGCTCAGTCGTTTCTTCACTTGGTCACCTCCGACAACCCGACTTCGCTCAACTGTTCGTCACGGCTATCTGGATGATCGGCGACAAGATGAAGGACCCGCTCCCTGAACAGGCCGGGTCGATAGTTGCTAAGGTAACGCGCTCTCGCCTCTGCCTTATCGCTGCTGAGCTGTTCTGGGGACGAAGCATAGGTCGCTACAATCTCCGCGGCCATTGAGACAACGTCATCACGCGTAGAATCGGATGGCAGAGCATTCTGCTCTAGTCCGGGGCCAAGAATCTCGCGAAGTCCGCCGATATCAATCACGATAGGGACATTGCCGTATGCAAGAGCCTCGAGAAGCGCAAGCGGTGCGAGATCGTGACGTGACAAGTACAGGATTACATCCTGTTTTACAAAGAACGCATTCTTCTCGCCGCCACTGATGTGGCCAGTTAGTGCTACGTAGTCGCTGAGTCCAAGGGCGGAGATGTGTTCACGCAGAGATTCAATCGAAAGACGCGCCGTGGAGCCGCCGGCAATCGTTCCCTGGACGTCAACACCTCGCTGCCTAAGCACGCCGATAACGTCGACGAATTCGAAGACTCCCTTCCGATCGTCGAGATTGCACATACATCCTACTGCGATGTGAGACGACCGAGAGAGACTGGGGCTTCCAGGATCGGGAACCGTGTTGGGCAGCAGCGTCACCTTTGCAAAAATTCCTGCCGCCTCGGCTTCGTTGACAGTTTTTGAGGCAACAGCAAGCACTTCGGCTCCCTGCAAGCCCCTTCTGGCCAACCAGCCCACATACCCTTGACCCTGTATCAACGTGGCAAGCCCATCTCCATGGACGTGGACGAGTACACGGCGCGCAACGCGGAGGGCTAACCAGCTCAGCAGCACGTCCCGCGATGCGGTGTGCGCCCATGGCGCAAGGCCAAGGTAGGCAAAGTCAAAACGCTGCCCAGAAATCCAGATACCGACGAGTTCCGCAACAAGGTGCGCGAACTCGAAGTACTTGCGTACGCTGCGATGGCCAATATCCTTCGCATCACGCGCTCCGCCTCGCCACATATGCTGCACCGCAATCCCGGCATCTCCTGCGAAAAGCTCGTGCATCTCAGCCGCCATCGCCGTCTGGCCGTGATGCGGTGGCGGCAGCTGCGCAAGAAACAACATGCTGCGCGGGTTACTACTGCGGCGCGGTCTTTCAAACGGCATGGCGAAAACTGCCATGTCGAGCGGAACAAGCCGCGCCAAACCCACGCCGGCAATCAAGCGCTAGGCGGGACGCCCGCGAGTCCTCACGCCCGACAAATCGAAGAAGAAGTTGAAGACTAGAGCACTGATGCCGCGCCCACCGCCCAAAATTGGCAATCCGAGGAGTGTTGGCTCCGACATTTGCACATTCGCCTGTTGGTAGCGGTAGGCGTGTATTCAACACAGCTGGCTCCAAGAGTACAGTCCCGTCAAGACTTCGACCCACGGCATAGCCGCAAAACCTTAAGATCCATCCCAATCAGAAACTTGCGTCTAGATCGTGGTCTTTTACGCCATGTGCGCCACCTCGGCAGCCGCAGACTGAACCCTAACCGCGCTCATAGCGCTACAGACTGGCCGGTGCTGGCCGATCCGAGGTCATTATAGATCTGAATGAAATCGCCAAAATTTGCGGCATCGCGATCCCGAACTCCCCGCAGGCGGATCAACAATCAAGATGAATCCCACCTCTTTGATCATGCTGAGGTCTGGGAAAAACTCGTTCCCACTCCCGCTCTACAGAAGCGTGCTACATGCTCGCACCGCCGACCGCGATTGAGCATGTCGCAAACGCCTGCGCAAGCTGAGACTGAAGTCGCTCGATTCCCCGGGGTCCAGCGATACCTCGACGGAGCGTCCAGCCTTGGTCCATTATGGAACCTGCACGGATGTGGTCTTACCGCAAGCTCTTCGTGACCCCATCCAGCGGCCGGACTCTGTGGCAACCTTTTTGTAATGTTCCAGCGTCTAACTCAACGACGCGGGATGCAATGATCCCCATGGTATAGCATTTTGCCCGACTCGATCGGGAGGAACGGCGCGCAACTACAAGGCAACAAGATGTGCGGGATACTGGGTGTTTTGGGCAAAGGTGCCCCGTTTGCGGAAGCTGACTTCAGATCGGCGCTCGATACGCTCGCACACAGAGGTCCGGATGCGTCCAGCATATGGTGTGACGATGGCGTCATGCTTGGCCATAGACGCCTCGCCATTATCGACCTATCGCAAGCGGGCACCCAGCCAATGCGCGACGATGCATCGGGTCTGATGATCGTATTCAATGGCGAGATCTACAACTATCTCGAAATGCGAACGGCTCTTGAGGAGAAGGGCCACAAGTTTCGGACGCAGACTGATACTGAAGTGCTGCTGAAGGGCTACGCGGAATGGGGTCCAGCCGTGCAAGATCGCTGCAACGGCATGTGGGCCTTTGTTATCTGGGATCCTAAAACGCGCAAGGCATTCATCTCCCGCGATCGATTTGGCGTAAAGCCCTTCTATTTCGCAGAACGAAATGGACAGTTCTTGTTTTCGTCGGAGCCGAAAGCACTGCACCGGCTCGATCCGCATCTGACAGAGCCAAACCCCGCGGCGCTTGTCGAGCTCATTGTCAGCAGCAGAGTTCACGTGGGCTCCCAGACAGTCTACCGGTCGATAAGCGCTTTGCCAGCAGCCCACTGCGGCTTCTACGATACCGCAAGCCAGAAGCTCACTCTCATGCGGTATTGGGACTACCCCGAGGCGGATCCGAGCGCATCGGGGCCATATGACTATGAGTACTTTGCTGAAGTCTTCACCGACGCCGTGCGTCTAAGGCTCCGTAGCGATGTGGAGGTTGGCCTGACCTTATCGGGAGGCTTGGACTCAACGGCTGTTCTGGCTGCCACAAAGAACCTAATGACAAAGCCGCCCGCTTGCTTCACCTCCGTGTACCCGCGCGAAGAAGGAGGTGAGATAAGATGGGCTCAGATTGCCGCCGACCGCGCAGGCACGTCCTTATTGCCCGTAGAGTCAGATCTGCGAACGTGGTGGGATACGCTACCAAAGATCGTCCATCACTTGGACGCGCCGGAGATGTCGCCTGCCGTGCTCCCCCTGTGGTCCATAATGGCGAAAGCGCGGGACAGGAACGTACCGGTGTTGCTTGAAGGCCAGGGGGCCGACGAAGCCCTCGGTGGTTACACTTATCACCCAGCAGAAAACGCAATAGCGCATTTACGCAGTGGGCGGCTGGGGGCATTTACCGTTGATGTGTGGCAGATGCGGCATCTTCAAGGGTTTGTATGGGGCGCGGCTTGGCTGGCTCGCAC
>JASJEH010000007.1 GCA_030064755.1 Methyloceanibacter sp.
GGGGATGGTGCCTCAGCGGTCGCGGAAGCCGGAGCAGCCGGACTGGGTGCTTCGGTTGCTGCTGGCTGCGGCGCCTTGGGTGCCGGCTTCGGGTGCAGTTCTGGTCCAGAACTGTTTCTCTTTCCAAACATGGCGCTCTACTAGCCGAGTACTTTCGAGAGTTTGAGACGCTCGATCAACGGAGCGAGCAATGAAGAGCCCTCTGATTTGGACTCGATCCGATCTGTAAGAATGTTGGCCAAGCTGCGGAATGCGTCGGCTGCCTTGGCCTTTTCGGAGACCTCTTCGATCATCTGGCCGTTGTTCGCTGCCGTGCCGAAAAGTTGGGCATCGAATTCGATAACGACGCGAGGCTCAAGCTCGATCGCCTGCCCAAAGTCCTTGACCGGGATCTCGGGGCGCTTGGGCACACCAACTTGATTGAGGACAAGTATCGGCGGCCGGTCATTTGGGCGTGCTGACTTCAGCTGATCCGCCAAGTTCTTGGTATTGCGCAAGCTTGCCAGGTCAGGCATGGCCGTCATCACCACATGGTCGGCCTTCAAAACCATGTCTTTCGCCCATGCCGTCCAGACGTGCGGGACGTCTATTGCGATCCAAGGAACGTTTTCTCGAACTATGTCGAGAACTGTTTCACACGCGTTCGTGTCAACGTCATAGGCTTTGTCGAGGGCAATGGGCGCCGCGAACAGGCTGAGATGTTCCGAACAACGCGACAGCAATCGGTCAAGGAGTACTTCGTCGAGACGTTCCGGCGCAGACAGAGCATCGGCAATGCCTTGAAGCGGATCTTGATTGAAGTCGAGCCCCGCCGTACCGAAAGGCAAATCCATATCGGCTATGACCACATCGCTTTCAAGGACACTCGCAATGGAGAATGCCGTGTTGTGACAAACGGTGCTTGAGCCGGCCCCGCCCTTGGTTCCAACGAAAGCAACGGTCTGCCCGACCGGCCCCGTACTAGGATCGCCATAAATCGAAGCAATGCTCTCGATCATCTGTGCGACACTCGTCGGCGCAACCACATACTCGCTTACTCCGCGACGCAGAAGCTCTCGATAAAGCAGGACGTCATTGACCTGCCCCACAGCAATGACTTTGGTACCGGAATCGCAAACCTCTGCGAGACGTTCCAAGTCCGAGAGCATCTCGGCTCTGTTCAAGAGCGACTCGATGATGATGAGATTGGGGGTGGAGGCATCCCGGTAGAAAGTGACGGCGGATTCAACGCCACCCATCTGCACTGTCACATGGGCTTTGGCGAGACGCCGATCTTCTGAAGCCTTTTGGATGACGGACGCGGTGTTTTGGTCTTCGCAGAAGGCTTGGATATTGACCCTGGGAATAGGACGCGCACGCGGCTCGTCCGGCAGGTCTTGTTCAGCCTGCTGCATTGACTCCAGAGAAATGGCGGCGTTGCTCGACATGTGTTAGTTTCCTACAGCAGATTCACTGGTGAGTGCGCGTTCAGGCAGAGGCTTGTCCTGTGGTGCCCATTTGGCACCTGTCGGCTCGCCCTTTACATACTTGCCCCAGACCGTGTCACGCCGTTCGCCCGGGCGTGGCGCCTCCGGCCGCGGCGAAAGTAGGTCCTGTGGGTCGGCGATCATGGCCGCGAGGTTCTTCTGAGTGGCGCAGCCCATGTTTGGCATTGGCAGGTTGGCGGGATTGCGCGACACGTTTTCGGACCAATCGGGACAGTCCGGTCCCTTGGCACGAAACTCCATGTAGGAGAGGCGTACTGGTGCCGCGGGGTCCCCATTTGCATAGTACGGCTCGACTCGAACGCTCCGGGGACTAATGCCGGATCGCCGCATGGCATGACGAACGTCGTTGTAAACCCGCTTGGCGGCCGCCTGATTGGAACTGCCCGAAGGCGTTCTAATAACAAGGCCGCCCGTTCCGAGTTCGTGATAGTTCGACAGATAGCCGTAAAGCCGGCTCCACTGGGTGCCGCTCAAGCCTCTCGTCCCACGGGGGGCAGCAATGTCGAGTATGGCCTCGCCTTCCCCAACTTGGATTGGATGGCGCGCGCTAGGATCGGCCAAGGTGAAAGGCGCTTGCATACGCGGACCTTGCGCGCAGCCGGCGACCGAAAGCGTCAATGTCGGGCCTGCCACCATGAGCGCCGCGAACAGAGCGAGCTTCGGTCGAGCAAATCCTCGGAGGCCTTGAGAGGTAAACATCATCTGATTTTCCTTCTTCTCCTACTCGACGATGAAGCCGACGTCGCCCGCGTAGCTGCCGACGGGCGCCCGCTCGGGATCGCGTCCATAAATCCGGTTCATGTGACCAAGAAGGTCGGTGTTCACATCTGAAGCCCAAGCAAAGCCGTCGTCGGGCCGTGCCAGCTGCTGGCGCGCGGCAGGCTTCACCATGTAGGGCGTCACCAGGACAACGAGTTCTGTTTCCTTCGCTTGGAAGTCACGGCTGCGGAAGAGCGTGCCAAGGACCGGCAGGTTCTTCAGACCGGGATACCCGCTAAGGGCTTGCCGCGACTGGTCCGAGAGCAACCCGGCGATCACAATTGAACCGCCACTTGGCAATTCTACCGTCGTCTCCGCGCGACGGACTTTAAGGGCGGGGATCGAAATGTTCCGTAACACAACGGCGCCTTCCGTCGTGAGCTCACTGACTTCCGTCGAGATTTTGAGGCTGATAAGACCTTCCGACATCACAACCGGTGTGAAGGACAGGCCAATTCCAAACTTCTTAAACTCGACCGTGATCTGATCCAGTTGCTGCGCAACGGGTATCGGGAACTCGCCGCCAGCCAGGAAGTTCGCGGTCTCACCGGAGATTGCCGTTAGGTTCGGTTCAGCGAGCGTGCGGATTAGCCCGTTTTGATCAAGCGCCCTGAGCACCGCGTCGACCTGACTGGTCCCGGATTGCCATCCAACCCCGGCGAGTGCGGCACCCGGACGGCTGGCGATTGCGTTGGGAAGGCTGCCCGCACCCAGGAGGCTGCCAGCCGTTGCGCCGATCGCACCATTGATGGGGTAGGGCAATGCGGAAAGTGCCGCGAATCCGAAATTACCAGAGTTTACTATGGCAGCGAGATCAACGCCCAGCTGCTTGATTACGCTGCGCTCCATCTCGACCACGGAGACCTTCAGGAGAACCTGCTCCCGGCCCTCAACGGTGATCATATTGATTACGCGGTTGTCCCTCCCGTTGCCGTTGGAACTCCCGCCAGAACTGTTGTTGATCGTGACCGCCGCGCCGCCACCGCCCGCCTGCGTGCTCGACGCCGCTGCGCCGGAATCCAGGAAGCTGTTCACAATCTCGCTGGCGCGCGTGGCATCGATCGGTGTCGGGACGCTACCCGTCAGAACGACGTTTTGTCCGACAGTCTCAACATTGACGCGCGAACCGGGAATCAAGCGCGCTATTAGATTCTGTAGCGCGCCGAGATCCCGCTCGATGGTCACTTCGAGCACCGCGACTTGGCCGCCATTGTTGTCGATGAACAGAATATTGGCTTCGCCGAGGCTCTTGCCGATCAAGTAGGCGCGCGTCGCGCTCTGCATAACCGCGTCAATCTGCTCGGGATTGGACACCATGACTTCCCGCACAGGGCGCGGCAGTTCGACGATCATCGACTTGTTGAGGCCTAACTTGATTGGACGCACCTGACCATCGCCAAGTCGCATTAATGAGCGGTGGTAGGATTGGGCGTAGCCCGCTCCAGGCGCCATCGTCATCGCAATCGTGGTGAGTGCGGCTGTGAGTGCCACGGGAAGAATCAGGGCTGCAAGAAGAGAGCGACGCATCCGTTTGCCTATTTCTGTTTTGATTGTCATTCGCTTAACTAGTTGACCCCAAAGGCGCGCGACGGCACGCCGTATTTCAGAAGCTTGACCGTGCTTGAGTCGTCTTCGATTGACGCCGCCGCCTCTCCATCGGTCTGCGCATCCGCGAGGCTGCGAAGCGAGAGCGAAATCTCACCAATTGACTGTGCGAGCGTCAGCACTTCGGCCTGGCGCGGCGTGAGCTCAAGCGTAGCGGTCTTTCCAGAAACGGCTTTCTCGCCATCCTCGTTCTCCAGCGCTTGGCCAATCGCCAGAACGCGGACATTGCGAAGGACCGCTTCGCTGACCATTTGTTCCTTACGGCCAACGGCCTGCTCGTGCGACAAGATGACATCGACACGGTCATTAGGGAGAATGAAGCCGCCAGCAGCGGTTTCCTCTTGGATCGGCGTCGAGACGGCACGCATACCTCGAGGCAGAATTGCGGCCATGACGCCGCCCTCCGAAATCTTGATGAGCTTTTGGTCCTTGATCGGCTCACCCTCAATGAAGGGCGCGCGCGCGACCGCGCCGGACAGCTCAGATGGCGCATCCGGCTGAGACTCCCGTGTGACCAGGCCTGGCGTTACGCCATCGACCGGCCATTGCTGCCACTTGAAGTCTTCTGCACGGACACTATCGCCGAGATTGATATCCTTGGAAGCGACGAGCACATCCGTGGCACCCACGGTCTTCTCAACTTCCTGAATCTCGGGCGACCGAGACACAATGGAATTAGCCATCCAGGCTGCTGTGAGCGCGGCCGTTGCGGCAATCCCAAGAACGACAACCCGTCCCTTTTTCATCGTTGGCCCTTCCCCTTGTGGCGCCCCAAGCAATGCGCCAGCTACAACCAACAGTGCCCCAACAAATCTCAATGTAGGGTTAACGGCTGTGCCAATTTAGTCGCAGGGTCATGGACTTGGCGCCCAGATCGGGGCAAACAGCACATCGGCAGCGCCAGGGCGCTTGCCTTCACAACATAGGCTTTAGCTATAGTGAGAACGTGTGATCGCGTCTTGGGTTGGGCTTAGCGTGCTACCCGCCAAGAGCCGCCATAAAGGGCGTGTCGGGGTAGACAAGAAGTCCCGCAGCGGCGAGTGCAATGCCGTATGGCACGCCCTCTTTGGAATCGTGCAACCGCGCGATCCACTGTTGTGAATAGAACGTTGAAGGCAGCGGCACGGATCGTACGAACAGCAGAATGAGCGTGAGAAAACCGCCAAGCACCGCCGCATAAATAGCGTATGCGAGCATGTGATCGGGGCCCATCCACAGGCACGTCGCTGCGAAGAACTTCGCATCGCCGCCTCCGATCCATCCGAAAGAGAACATCGCGAACGTAAGGATCAACGCGCCAAACGCTAGAGCAATGTTTAGGCCAGCGGCCTCCCAGCCGATGCCGACCAGCGGCGCCACCACGGCGAAGCCGGCGACCAGGGCCAGTGACAGCCAATTCGGCAATGTCATGGAGAACAGGTCGTAAGCTGCCGCGAACGCCATTGCCAACGGAAAGATCGAGATGATCAGGAGGTCGGTAACCATTTGCTCTTCAGCCTCTGCGATACGCTTCAGGAGTGCCCACGAGCGCAAAGCGTCTCGTGCGTCGAGCGAAGTCTTGCTCCCAAGGGCTAAATGCAGCGTTAACCGAAAGCACACGAACAAGGTTTGCCAATCCTTCATCTTTTCGGGTTGAGATCGGCCTCGACATTCAGTCCTCGTTAGTAGTTGAGCGTAGGGGTTAGGAAGCCAATGGCATTCCGGTTTCGCCCGGGCCGCAAGGTCTGCGGTATCTCGGTGGCAGCGGCCATCGCGATTGCATCCATTCAGCCCGTGTTGGCGTCAGGCAAACATGGGTCTGGGAGAGACATTGAAGTTCTCATCGACCAGGCGATGATGGTGCGCCTCGCGCGTCCTGCGGCGGAAATTGTCGTCGGCAATCCGTCGATCGCCGATGTTGCGGTACAGAGCGGCGACACGCTCATCCTGACCGGCAAGTCATTCGGCGAGACGAACTTGATCGTCACGGACGTAAAAGGAAAGATTCTCGTTAACCGCCGGATTGTCGTCCAAGAGCCGAACGGGCGTTTCGTCACTGTCTACCGGGGAGTCAGACGTGAGACATTCCACTGCGCACCCAATTGCGAGACACCGCTCGTCATCGGCGACAATGATAAGTATTTCGACGCGATCGCCAAAGAGATTCGGGCCAAACAAGGCATTGGCCAGTCGGCGGCGGAAGGCTCCGGCGGCGAATAGTCAATAACTCCACATCCTAGAGGTAGGCCCGGCGCACCAAGTGCGCCGGGCCTTTCAACACGTCATGCCGTGCGATCGTTGTCTATTGAACGATACGGAGTTCGGTTAAGCCTTGTGCGATCTCGCCAAACACCGCCTCGAGTTGCGAGTTGGACGGAGAGTTGAAGAACATATCCGCTGCCGAGGCGCAGTACTTCAACAGGTTCTTGGTCGAGTTGTTGACGCGAAATCCGATCGTGTAGATCACAATGCCCTGCGCCTTGATACTGTCGCAAACCGCCTTGGTTTTAACGTTGAGCTGTTTGGATGCCTTGGAGCCATTCTTGTTGCCCAGACGGCCCTTTGAGGCATAACCGAACGCCCCGTAGCCCGAGCCATTGTGGTTGTACGCCCTGTTCACGTAGTTTGCGCCATCCGTCAGCAAGACGATGGCCTTGAGACGCTTGTCCTCATCATGCTCCTTGCCCTCCGTAAACGGGGCGCCCGGAGTCAACACACGCCAACCCCAGAGCAGTCCGGCGGGAATATTGGTGGTTCCATTCGCGCGTAGCGCGTTGATCGCATTTGTGACGGTGCTCTTGTTGTTGTTCAGTGGCGTGATGGCTGCAGGCGGGCAGTACATATTCGGGCCTGAGCCCCTGAATGTGCGCGTTGGGCTGTTGTACTTGGCAGTGTACATCTGGCACATCTCTGGCGTGCGCTTGTTCTTATCCGGCTCTCCGCAATCGTCATCATCGATGTAGTTGTTCCCGTAAGAATCACCGTCATCGTGATCCCAGTCCGGCTCGTCCGGTGCGAGGTAGGGAGCGAACAGGGAGTTGGGTACCGACACGCTCGGCGTTGCATCGGTCAACTCATAAGCCGTTCCATGCCGTTCCCGCACGCAGCCCTGCCAGTCCCAAGACGAGCGGACTGTCTTCAGCTGGTCGAAAAAGGTGAAGGGCTTAACCCCGCTGACGAAGTCTTCCTTCGCGACCGTCGACTTCGCGTTGACGTCGAGCCAGTCGGCGTCCTTGTTCACTGTGCCGACATTCACAGCGGCGGCAAAGGGCACGACGGCGACATCAAGCGTGTCCGACGTAGATTTGCTGCCGAACAGGTCGCCGATCATTTTATTGGCGGCCGTCTTCATGGCGTTCAACTTGCCGCTGCTGTTCATGGAGCCGGTCACATCCAAAACCAGCGCAAGCTCGATGTTGCGCTGGCGCTTTACGATGGTGTTCTCGATGCCGACATCGAGATTGTTGATGCCAGCCAAACGCAGGAAGGTCGTGGGCACGGAGGCGGTTGCTCGTACGACAAGATTGTCTTCAACAACGCTCACCTCGAACTTACTATTGATGTTCTTTGACAAAGAGGATGCGTAGTTCGCATTGAAGAACTGCTTTGCCTTAGTCTCGAGTTCCTTGTCTGTGAGCCCGACCCACGACCCAATTGCCAGAGCCGCGCTGTCCGCCGCATCGGACATCGTGCTACGAACCGTCATGGCTCGACCGTAGTCAACGCCCAGGCCAACGATGCCGACAACAGGCACTAAGGCCAGTCCAAACAACAAGGCAGCGTTGCCACCCTTCTCGCGCAAAAACCGGCGTGCGCGCTCCGCTGAAGACTTCAACATTTGCCACCCCTGTCTGGTTAAATGGCAGGGGCATCCTTGTGATGCGCCCCTTGCCAGGCCGGGGCATCTAAGCAGAAACGTCCTTACGTCCTCTCACTCAATTCGATAAAATTATATTATACTTTGTTTTAACAAGAATTGCTTGTTGATTTACCTTACTCAATTCCAAGACTCCGCGTTTACGGGGTATTAATTCGCTCCACTTTACTAGTCGCAACATGAAAAGTTCTCTATCACATGCGATCCGGGCCGTCTGCGGCATAGATATCCGAAAGCGCTTCCTGCGCAATGAGCGGGGCGGCTCAGCTTTGGAGTTTGCGTTGGTCGCAGGGCCCCTCATCTTCCTCCTCCTTGCAGTAATTCAAGTTGGCTACGTCTATTTCGCGAACTTCGCGCTCGACTCCGCTGTCGCGGCTGGAGCGCGTTTGATCCGGACCGGACAGGTCAAGGCGAACGAGATTGATGCGTCGTTGTTCAAGGAAGCAGTGTGCAACCAATTCGTCGGACCCCTGAGCTGCGGAAAGCTCGCGCTCGACGTGCGGAGCTACGACGACTTCTCAGAGGCGGCCGCGGGGCTGACTCCCGCCTTGGACGATGAGGGGAACGTCAACAACAACACAAACTTCGATCCGGGCAATGCAGAGGAGGTGGTCGTCATTCGTGCGTTCTACCCGCTCGAGCTCGCCTCACTGTTTCCGCCCGACATGTGGCTGAACGCTCTACAGAACATGGACAACGGAGACCGGCTACTGGTGTCCACGGCGGCCTTCCGCAACGAACCGTATGAGTAGGAGAGCTGCGCTGTGAGACGTTCAAAGATCCTGGGTGCGGGCTACCGGCATCCAAACTCTCATTGCGGTAGACGCTTTGTCCGAGAGCAGCGCGGCGCCTCGGCAGTCGAGTTCGCCCTTGTTGTGCCAGTCTTGATTGCGCTTTATCTTAGTGCGATCGAGGTGAACAACGCACTGACAGTGTATCGGCGAACCCTACACGTTGCGACCACGGCCGCAGACCTGACTGCACAGGTCAAGACGATTACTCAAGCTGACATTCAGGACATTCAGGCTGCGTCGACAAGCATACTCACACCTTTCGCGACGAACCCGCTCAGGATCGTGCTATCGAGCGTGGTGGCCAACAAAGACAATGTAGGAAAGGTCGAATGGAGCTGCGCCAACAAAGGTGCGGCCCGCGGCAAGGGCACAACCTACTCTGTCCCGACAGGACTAACAGAGCCCAATAGCAGCGTGATCGTTGCCGAGGTGACTTACGCCTTTGAGCCTCTGGTCGGTCTCAGCACGTTCTTCAGTCCGGGCTCTTTCACGATGGGACAAACGTTCTATGCCCGGCCGCGGCGCAGCCTAACCGTCAAAAAGACGGACAACGGCTGCTAGACGGCGGCATCCGTGCGAGGACACAACGGGCTGGCCCAAAGATCGTACTCGCTTGCACCCGTGACCTTCACGCTTAGACGATCGCCTGGCCGAAGCCCATTGTCGCCATCAACGAAGACATTGCCGTCAATGTCCGGCGCGTCCCAGTGGGACCGCGCAATAGCGCCTTCCGCATCGACGTCATCGACGATGACTTCAAGCGCTTCGCCGACGCGCGCGCCCAGCACTTCGGCACTGATAGCCTGCTGATGGGCCATCAGGCGCGCATAGCGCTCGTCCTTAACCTCTTCGGGCACTTGGTCCGGCAAGGCGTTGGCCGGCGCGCCGTCGACATCCTCATACTTGAAGCACCCAACCCGCGCGAGACGCGCTTCGCTCAGCCAACTCAAAAGCTCCGTAAAGTCGTCCTCGGTTTCGCCGGGAAAGCCCACGATAAACGTCGACCGCACTGCAAGTTCGCTACACTGTGTGCGCCAGCGAGCGAGGCGCTCTAAGGTCTTTTCTCGACGGGCCGGCCGACGCATCGCCTTGAGGACGCGCGGACTTGCGTGCTGAAAGGGAATATCGAGATACGGGAGAATTTGGCCATCCGCCATCAACGGCAGGATCTGGTCTACATGCGGGTACGGGTAGACGTAGTGCATGCGGACCCAGACGCCGAGAGAGCCAAGCGCTTCGGCAAGATCCGCAAAGCGCGTTTCGACCGGGCGGCCGCCCCACGCGGCTTCGGCGTATTCAAGGTCCAAGCCGTAGGCGCTGGTATCTTGCGAGATCACGAGGAGTTCTTGCACGCCGGCGGCCACCAGCCGCTCAGCTTCACGCATCACATCTCCGAATGGCCTGCTCCGAAGCGGCCCCCTTAGATGCGGGATGATGCAGAAGCTGCAGGAATGGTTGCAGCCCTCTGAGATCTTCAAATAGGCATAGTGACGCGGCGTGAAGCGAATTCCCTGTGGCGGCACGAGATCTAACAGTGGATCATGCGCACGCAGCACCGCTTCATGCACAGCCTCGACGACCGCTTCATAGGCTTGTGGACCCGTTACCGCCAACACGTCAGGATAGTGATCACGAATGCGTTCGGCTTCGACACCGAGGCAGCCCGTAACGATGACACGTCCGTTCGACGCTAGCGCCTCGCCAATCGCCTGAAGGGACTCCTCCTTGGCGCTGTTGAGAAAGCCGCAAGTGTTGACGACAACCGCATCCGCGCCTTCATAGCTCGGCGATAACTCATAGCCTTCGGCGCGCAAGCGCGTAACGATTCGCTCCGAATCAACGAGGGCTTTGGGGCATCCGAGACTCACGAGTCCAATCTTCGGAGCATCCGTACCGATTGGCATGTTTTTGTCGGGCAGTGTTTTAGTCATTCGTCGCACTTATAGACTGCGAAGCGGCGAGACAATAGGTGGCGAATAAGTGACCCGTGGACGTTGCAATGCCGCAGCATTAGCGCTTATGTCCCTGGTCTAGTCGCAGCCAAAGAAACCGGCAGCGTTCATTAGAATTGGGGCATGTTCATGAGATTGCGTCGGCTGTTTCTGGCCACATTTTTCGCCTCGTTGGTATGCGGCGGGCTGCCCGCTACATCTTGGGCACAAACAACATCAGCGGAGAAGGCTCCGCCAGGCGCCCAAGACCCGAAGCAGCCAAATACCCGGGTGGCGGGAGGCTATGGCAACTGGACGCTTCTGTGCGGCAAGGAAGAGGATCCCAATACGGAGGGTGACGCCCAGGCGGCGGAAGAGGAGAGATGCTCCCTCGTTCTACCCTTGATCGAGAAGAAGACTCAGAAGCTGATCTTCAGAGTGATCCTTGTTTACGGACCCAAAGGCAGGCTGGTTCTGAGGGTTGACGGTCCGACGGGCGTTGCACTTCAGCGCGGCGTCCAGTTCGCGACGGACTCGGGAAAGGTCTATGGACTGCCCTTCCAGACGTGCCTACCCATGGGCTGCAAGGCGCTCTATCTCGTGACAGACGAGATGCGGCAGGACCTCTCAAAATCAACGAAGGCGACCATCGTCGTCTATGCGCTGAACGGCAAGCAAATCCAAACAGTCGCGGAGATCAAGGGGCTTCCGTTGGGGCTTGAAGCGCTGGACAAGAAGCGCACGGCGCTGGTCGAGAAAAAGAACTAGAGCCGCGAGCCTTCTTTAGCGCAGTGTTTCCATGCGCAACGGTGGAGCGCCGTTGCTGTCCTGCGGCGCAACGCCGAAGGATGGAGCGAGCGCGCTTGGCTGTGGCGTCTGGCCCGCGGCCACGCTACCCCGGGTGGGCTGATTGCCGCGTTTCACACCGCGCCGTTCGCGCAGGACAATGCCCGGCATCACAAGGTCCAGCGTCGATGGTCCCGTTCCAGCAACGAGCGGATTAGCCGCGCCGCCGACAACCGGGCGCGTTAGTGGACCAACGACCCGAAGCGGGGGCAAATGCTCTCCTGTCGCCGTTACACCGCCGCCCTGCTCTTTCGAAACAGGCCCAGGCTTCACAACGAGATCGAGGCTCTCACGCGGTAGATTCACGACACCGTCAGCAGCGATCGTTGCGGATGGACTTATGAGTCTGAGGTTGCTCGTCGAGGCCAGACCGTGGTTGATGTCGAAGCTTCCCGCTAGCAAGCTGATAGGCAGAACAGCCTTGGGATCTGGACGGAGGTCTAGCGTGCCGGACTCAAGTCCGCGGACCAAAGCAGGGCTCGAAATCCCATCTATGGCGCCCTCTGAGATGGCGAAGGCCCCATTTCCCATGAGCGACAATGCCATCGCGTCCCAGTTCCCACTACGGCCCGAGACATTGAGCGTTAGCCTTCCCTTGCCCCCAATCCGGTCAAGCCCGAGCGCGTCTCTCAGAAACGACCGGGTATCAACCTCCTCAAGACGAATGTCGCCGGAGAAACTTGGAATTGGATCGGTCACCGCGACCGTCAATGCCCCACGGCCGTCGCCACCGTAGAAATCCATGTGCCACAGTTGGGCCTTCAACGCGCCGTCCGTGAATTCGAGGCTGACCGCACTCGGCCCGATCTGCACGCCCCCGAGACGCGCTTTGCGAATGTCGAGATTGATGTCCGCGTCGAAGAGCGAGTCCGTCGCACCGGAAGGGGACGCCATGGCCAAGACCTGGTCAATAGCGGTCTGTGGCATTGAAATCGTAAGGCTCGGCTGAGAAACGCCGGGTCCCGGCATCAAGAGGCGCGGGTCCGCGGCGGCGGCAGGGCTCGGCGGTGGAGCCACGGCCTGCTCGACTTGGATCGAGGGACCTGCAGACGAGGAGTCCGGCTTCGTGCTGCGCGCGGGCGGAGCCGTCAGGGCCAGCGACAGCGGCACATTGGCGGCGGCGCCGGGCGGTGCTCCTCTGCTGGCCATAGCCAAGACGGGGCCAAGATTGAGCTCATCGACGACAAGCGCACCCTTGATACGCGGCCGCTTATACTCGAGCGCGATCTTCGCATGCCCCTGACCTCGAGCGTTTTCTTGGACGAAGCGAATACGGTCGAACGCAATCTCCTCATTCGTCCAAGCGACATCGGCGCTCATTTCTCCGTCACCCGCCACGGGGAGAGCCCCGGACACGCCTTTGAGCCACGCAAAAAACTGGCGGACTGAGCCGGTCTTCGCGACCAGCGACCCCTCACCTCTTAGACGCGGAGCGGTCATGATGTCGCCGTCGTACCGTGCGGACACGGTATCTGCGTCAATGGACAGTTGGAGCTGCGTTCTTCCCTGATCGATAAGGACAGCCGGGGACGCCAGCTTGACGTCAAAACCGAAGGACTTGCCCTTCCAGTTGAGCTGGCCCCGGCCAGTCGCAGGCGCCGTTAGAGCCGGCACCTTCAGCCCTGCGTTGATGCGTTCGAAACGCCGGGGCTTGGAACGGCGGGCACTGTGAACGAGAACCGTGCCGTCACGAATCAATAGGTCTTCAATGGCAAAGCCTCGAAAACCGCCATTGTCGCCACCAGGCCGACGGCTTGGCGCCGAGCGCGGCAAGCGGTCCCACGAACGGCCTTCTGCATGCAACGCAAGCACAGGGCGGTGGATGACGGCGCGTTCAATGGAGTCGCCGAGTCCGAATAGATCGAGAAAACCGAAAGCGACTTCGATTCTTGAGACCGCGAGCTGAGGCGCCCCCGGCACCGCGTTCGGCTCGGTGATCACGGCGTCGGTAATCTCGACATAGGGAAACGGCCGGAAGGTGAGCCGTGTCGCGCCGTTGATGGCGAGATCGTGGCCCGTGCTCGTTTTGAGCCACGTCACCGCCCGGGTCCCGGCCCAGCTTGAAGGGGCCAAAAGGTTGGCGACAAACAGCATGATCGCGCTCAAACCAGCAAAGCCGATAAGCACTCTTAAGCCGAGCCGCCAAACACGTCCCCGGGGTGCCGGCAATGCGTCCAACGGGACGCCTCGTGGCCCAGCCGATGCCGGCTGTAGCGATCGCGAAACGGGCACAAGTGCGCGCGAACGCTGTCGCGCTTTGTCAGAAGAGTGGCGCTGCATTGATCCCCCGAACGAACTATCCGAATTAGCCCGACAAATGCGGTGAGAATTGGAACGGCTCAGCGACACAAGCAAACCTTCGCCACCGGTGAGCGAGAATGTCGCACCCTTATGCGTTGGAGCGAGTCCACCTACGCTGGAGCGAGTCCACATCAATCGCGTAGCGCGCGAGCATCGAGTGAGAACTGCCGCGCGAAACAGCAGTGATGCGTCACATCGCGTCCAAAACTGATCGACTCAAAGGGAATTCACAAAGGCCAAGAGACGCTGCCGGTCTTCCTTGGACAGCGATGCGAACCCATCGCGGGCGCTCTGCGCCTCGCCGCCATGCCATAGAATGGCCTCGGTAAGGTTACGCGCCCGGCCATCGTGCAAGAATTGGGTATGGCCGTTCACCGTTTCCGTCAGGCCAATGCCCCAGAGCGGTGGCGTCCGCCATTCACTGCCAGATGCCTTGCCGTCAGGCCGATTGTCGGCCAGCGCCTCGCCCATGTCGTGCAGTAGCATGTCCGTGTAGGGCCAAATGAGTTCGTTGGACAGGTGCTTCTGCTCTGGTACGTCGCCGGTCACGAAGCTCGGTTGATGGCAAGCGGCGCAACCAATCTGGTGGAACAACTCCTTGCCTTTGAGAACCTCCGCATCGTCGGGATTCCGGCGCCGTGGCACGGCGAGATTCTGTGTGTAGAAGGTCATGAGGTCGAAGAGTTCATCGCCAACTTCGACATTTTGGTGCTGGGGCGAGTTGCCCGAGGGCGCATTGATGCACTTCGTCTGTTTCTCGGTGCATTCTCCCGCGCCGCTTGGGAACAGCGTCGTCGAGATGCCGATGTCACCGGAAAATGCTCCCGCATTCTGTTCAACCATCGTGGGGACGTTTGCCTTCCAGCCGAAGCGCCCCAGCATCTCCTTGTCGTGCAATACAGACCAAACGCGGTTGGGCCGACCCGAAATGCCGTCTCCATCTGCATCGTCAGGGTCGGCGTGCGCCATGATCTGTTCTTCTGGCACGGCTTCGAGCAGGCCAAGACCGATCATGGGCGGCGCGATGCGCGGCCCCAGCATAACGTCCGGACTGATAGGCCCATAATTGAGGTTGGTCAGTTCATAGTGGGGCACGCGCAATGAGACCGTGTCGCCGCCGGCGAGTTCGACCTCTTCCTCCTCATAGGAGATCTTGACCGCACCTTCGGCCTCATGGCCCTGGATCGACCGGTCTTGCAGCTGGCCGCCATAGACCGGTTCGGGCAGGACGGTCACCTTGCCAGATGCGAGGAGCGCCTTGTCCTCGTCTGTTCTGGGCGGCACCGAGAGGCGGAACAGTAGCGAGTCCGTTGGCCCCGGTGTGTTGGACGCTGGCGGCGGATGGCCGCGGCCGTCTTTTAGATGGCAGCTCTGGCACGCGCGGACATTGAATAGCGGCCCGAGCCCATCAGAGGCGTTTGTGGAAGCAGGTGCCGACACCCAAAAGCGCTTAAAGACCGCGTTCCCGATCTTGAAGTCGAGCTCCTTGCGGAACCCCATGTTGCCGGATGAATGGGAGAACGCGTTGGCATTGTCTACGGACCCGCGCGACGTCGTGGCGCCGCCGGGCAGGTCTTCGCCAGGCTCAAGCTTCGTGAAGTCAATCCCCGGTGAGGCTGTACTCGGCTCAGCTGTCTCGGCGGCAGAACCGGACGTCACGACAAAGCCGGCTATCAGCGGCAGGCAAGCCCCCAAAAGGAGCGCACCGCCAAACCAGGCTCGCGCCTGACGTGACGGTGCTGTCGGGGTCGACTGACTCTCAATGGACGTGAAACCGCTTGTGTTCACGCAGTACCTCCGTGTCAGAACGCGAGCGTGTTACGCAAGCCGACGACGGTGGCGTCGTCGGCCTCGACACCACCCTCAGGATTGAAGATGTATTGGAAGTTTGGCTGAAGCGTCCAACCGTCCATTATTTCCGCGATATAGACCGCCTCGATCAAGGCTTCGTAGCCCGACCCGACCGGCTCACCGCTGTCCGCGTTAAAGGCCTGCACATCATCGGAAATGCCCGTGTACGCATAACCGATCGCGAACCCGTCGTCCGGACGGCCCGGGACCATGCCCGAAAAGGTCAGACCCAGGTCGAAGTAGAAGTCGACCAGGTTGCGGTCTTCAGGAGCCCCAGCGAACCGCGTGAAGAAGCCAATACCCTGGCCTTCCTCGCCACCTGGCACGGCCCACAGCATCTGGTCCAAGATGATGTAGAGTTCATAGTCCCCGTCTCGGCGCTTGGGATCTTCACCGGTTACGCCGATCAAATTGCCACCTACGTCAATGCGGTTGTCTTCGAAGTCACCAAAGTGATTCCAACCGCCAATCTTGATGCGGCCCGGCAGCTCGCCGCCGCGCAGAGCATAGTTGTATTGCCCTTCAACCATGAGCAGCGCGCTATCGCGCAACCGAAAATCGCCGCCGTGGGGGTTGCATCGTTGGGCGTCACCACCTGCCTTGTTGCAGGCCGCGGCAGGATCGCCATTGAAGACACCAATCAGCAGGTTGGTATTGTCAGTGGGCGCTATCGCAACACGAACGCCGGGTGTCGCCAGCGGATAGGCAGGACCGCCATTGGGCAAGTCTTCCGCTTCAATCGTTGCCCAACCCCAGGTGCCGTTGATGAAGAAGTCAGTGCCGTTGGAGAGGAAGAACTCCTCGTCCGCCGCCAACTGACCAACGCGGACCGACACCCTGTCATTGAACAGGTACTGCTCGAACCACAGCTGAAACAGGCGTGTGGACTCCAAAGCTTCGAAGCTGGTTACGGGCATCAGGCTGCCGATATTGGCACCCGTAATAGAGTTGCCGTGAATCTGGTAGCCGTTGGCGAAGAAGCAGAGACCGTCCCAAAGGCCAAGCCTCTTCATATCCATGGACACATAGAGTTCGAGAACACCGAGATACTCTCCACCCTCGTCCAGACCGCCCCAGTTGTAATATGGCTCGGAAATGTAAGCACCGCCAATGTCAATGCCCCTTTCATGCAATCTGGACGGCGCATCACCGACGAGGCGATCGACCGCGGGTAGCCGACCGTTCGCTGTTACGAATGGATCGAGTGCCTCTGTCGGCACCTCGCAGCTTGCGGATGCAAGTCCCGGTAGCGCTGCCAATGTGGTTACGAGAACGGCACCGGTCATAGCTGCTCTCCGCACACAAGCGCAAAAGCCGCTGCTACTCTCTAAGGTCGCGGGTTCGCGATTCCTCTCTGTCAGTCTCATTCTGTCAGCCCCCCACGGCCTGAGTCTGCCTCTACTCTAGTCTTCGGCTTGCGTTGCCGATTTTGGCTCGGAATGACCTATTCAGCATTCCAAGTCATTTCCCCTCAATGTCATTCTGTGTCGCAGTTGCTGAGTTCTCTTCAACAATTGCGCGCCGCACTATTTGGTCTACTCAGCTCCCACCTTCTCAGGCTCATCGAGACTGTCCGAACCAGCAAACGCGATGGCCTTTAGATCCAGTGTTGCGACGGCGCGCTCGATGGCCTTCGTTTGCGCAACAAGGGCATCGACCACATCTTGGACAACCTTGTTGCCCGCTTCGTTCCCCTCGCCGATCATCTGGTCGTAGTTTTCGGTCGTCAGAGCGCGGAGATACATCGTCCCCATGGCGTCCATGGTCGCGTCGAGGGTCGCTATGACCTCTGCGTCCACTTTCGGGTCTTTGGCTTTGACCAGATCGGAGACACTTGGCCCAGAGACAACCGATCCGTCGGTTCGGCGATAGCGGCCGGTGTAGACATTGCGGATGCCAAGTGCATCGAAGAAATGGGCGGCGTGCGTGTTGTCGGAGAAGCAGTCTTGTTCCTCTTCCGGGTCGTGTAGCATGAGCCCGAGCTTGATGCGTTCGCCCGCCAGCTCGCCATAAGAAAGACTGCCGAGACCCGTCATGATGATGGCCAGCCCTCCCTCGTCGCCGGCGTCCATCACGACCTTGCGTGCATCCCCGCCCTCTTTCCACTGATCGGCCATCCACTGCAGATCGTCGATCAGTAGCTGCGTGGCTGTACTCAGATATTCCGCACGGCGTTCACAGTTACCGTTGGTGCAATTGTTCAGGTCGTAGTCGGTCGCCGGACGTTCGCCGGAACCGGCGTCGGTGCCATACAGGTCCTGGCCCCAAAGCAGGAACTCAACCGCGTGGTAGCCCGTCGCGACATTGGCTTCGACACCGCCGGCCTCTTGCAGTTCGTCAGCGAGAAGCGCCTTCGTGATCTTCGATGTGTCGATCTTTTTGCCGCCAAGCGACAGCGAGACGTTCTTGATGACGTCGGCGGCGTAGAGTTCGTTTTCGGGCGAGTCGTCGCCATAGACCTCGGCGACATAGTCGATCAGACCCTCATCGAGCGGCCATGCATTCACCTTGCCTTCCCAATCGTCGACGATCGGATTGCCGAAGCGGAAGGCCTCTGTCTGCATGTAAGCGGGGCGCGCCGCGATCCAAGCGGCGCGGGCGGCACGCAAGTTCGGCTCGGTTGGGGTCTCCAGGAATTCGTCGATCGCGAGCTGCATGGTCTTGGCAGTCTCCAGCGAGTCCTCATACCCGGCCTGCGCGATGTCGGCATAGTTCGTCAGGACGTCCTTGGGCCCATCGGCCAGCGCGGGTGCGGCACATATGCTAAGGGCCAAAACCGCCGCCGGCACCAACGTCGTTAGTCCTCGAAACATCTAACTCCCCCTCGATTTCTCACGGCCCCGAGGCCGGAATAAAATTGTCCTTGCGCTGTTCCGTCGCCGGCTTGCCCTTTGTTGGCTTGCCAGTCGTCGGCTTGGGCGCCTGACACTCGGCCCGCTGTCGCACGCGCCAAACTTGCGGCGGCCCTGGAACCCGGAAGGTGGCCAGGAACCAATGGGCCGCCGCAAGGCTGAGATGAGGAAGCATCCCGGTTCCTGCCGAAACGCTTCAGACACCCGGGCTGGGCGGCCGAATGTCTTGCAATCACCCTAAGAGGCCCCCTATCATGAATGAAGTGAACAGTACTCAAGATAATAGTTGAACGGCATGCATCTTAAGGAAGTCGACGCCAACCTACTGGTCACCCTCGATGCCCTCCTGGTCGATGCCAGCGTGACAAGGGCTGCCGAGAGGCTCGGACGAAGCGCCTCCGCGATCAGTCATGCTCTCGCTAAGTTACGGGAATTGTTCGACGATGAGCTGTTCGTACGTGCGGGACAACGCCTGGTCCCCACGGCCCGGGCCCAGGAGCTTGCCCCGACGGTGCACGTGATACTTGCCGGTATGGAGAGCCTGCTCCGTCCCAACAAACCGTTCGACCCGTCGCTCACGATGCGCGCGTTTGCCGCAGCATCCAGCGAAGCCGGCGAGCTGATCCTGATTGAGCCCTTGCGTAAACGCCTCCAGGAGAATGCGCCGAGCGTGCGGGTCGACTGGACGCCCTCCCATGTGGAGTCGGCGCTCGACGAACTGCGCAATGCGCGCTGCCACTTTGTGATCGACATCATGGGCGAGAGCGCCACGGCGCCGGACGTGCGGTCGACCACACTGTTCGATGACACGCTTGCGACACTGGCGAGACCTGGCCATCCATTTTCCGAGCGCCGTCCGGCTGGCGAAGCGTTCGCCGCCGCAGAGCACGTCTCCGTTCATTCTCTTCCTGGTTTCCGGGGTCTTGAGGACGGGCTTTCACAGATGGGGCTCACGATCGAACGCCGCTCCGAGGTCTCCTCCGCCCTCGTCGGCGTGATGGCCACCTTGAACAGCGATGCCCTGCTGACGCTCCCAGCCTCACTCGCGAGCTTGCTGGAGCAACAATTCGGCCTTGCTCGGATTGCCCAGCCCGTTGAATCCGTTTCGTTTCCCGTACGCCTACTCTGGCACACAAGCTACGATCGGGATGAGTGCCATCAGTGGCTCCGCGGCGAATTCTCCCTGCTGGCCCAAGAGTTGACGGCTTAGATCCGCACGACCGGCTCCGCCGTGACGAGACGGTCTCAAAGCAAGGCCACGCGGCGCCGAAGCGCCTCAGCGCACTCAATTGTTTCCGTCATGATGCTCCGCTACCATGGAGACGTCGCCCGCTCGCCGCCGAGGGCCGGGCGCTTGGAGGATCCTCATGGTTGCGTGGTTCCGCACCGGCTTTGCCGCTGTGCTTTTTGCCTGCGTCTCCCTTTCCGCTCTCGCCGCCGACAAAACTTATCAAGACGACGCGCTCGACGAGGCGGCGATTACGCTCTCCGCCGACCTGAAGAACGAATCCGGCACGATCGAAAGACCGATGCCGATGCTGAAGGAACAGGCGGCGGCGCAGCTCCGAAAGCAGCATCTTGGAAATGCTGCCTTCATCTACGGCCAGATCGTTACCGCCGCACCCAACGACTCCGTCGCTTGGCGCCGCCTCGCCGATATCTGGCTGGCAATACCGCCCGACGAGAATGACGACGGCAGCGCGCGCTACCGCAACGCCCGGACCGCGGCCTATCTCGCCTATCGCAAAGCAACCACGCCCAAGAACGAGGCCGCCGCGCTCGGTACACTTGCAAAGGCCTTCGCCAAAGGCAGCGAGTGGCGACCGGCGCTGAACACGCTCCGGCTCGCCACGTCTCTCGATGACGATCCTAGCCTCGCGGCCACCTATGCTCAGTTACGGGAAAAGTATGGATTCCGTGTCGCGGATTTTAGCGTGGATTCGGATGCGGCCTCCCCCCGTGCCTGCTTCCAGTTCACCGAGCCCCTGATCGCCCGTGCCGACTACGCGCCGTTCGTTGCCGTTAAGGGCGAGGACAAGCCGGCACTTTCGCTCGACGACAAACAGCTTTGCGTCGAAGGCCTGAATCACGGTGAATCTTACGACGTGACTCTACGCGAGGGTCTCCCCTCGTCTGTCAACGAAGACCTGCTCAAGAACGCGCCCTTCACGATCTATGTGCGGGATCGTACGCCGTCCGTGCGGCCCGTGGGCAAAGCCTATGTGCTGCCCAGCACGGGACAGCAGGGCATTCCCCTCAAGTCCGTCAATACCGGCGAGCTCGAGGTCGCGATCTATCGCATCGGAGACCGGAACCTGCTCGGGACCGTGCTCGGCTACGATTTCCAGCGCAATCTCTATGGATATGGTCTCGAGACGATCGCCGATGAGAGCGGCGAAAAGGTCTGGAGCGGCACGCTCAATGTCAAAAAGGACCTGAATCAGGATGTCACGACGGCCTTCCCAATCAGCGAGGCCGTACCGGAACTCGCGCCCGGCATCTACATCCTCGCCGCGCGGCCGTCCGACGTTCCCGGCGATGAGTACGGCGAGCGCGCGACGCAATGGTTCGTTGTGTCGGACTTTGGGCTGACGGCCTATTCCGGATCCGACGGCATCCATGCCTTCGTCAATTCCTTGGCCACGACAGAGCCCCTCTCCGGAACAGAGGTTCGTCTGATCGCCCGCAACAATGAAGTCCTTGGCACCGCAACGACCGACGCGAAGGGTGCGGCAACGTTTGCGCCGGGTTTGGCCCGCGGCAAGGGCGGCCTCGCGCCAGCGCTTCTCGTTACGAGCGGCCCTGATGGCGACTACGCCTTTCTCAGTTTGAAGAAACCGGGCTTCGATCTGACGGACCGTGGCGTTGCTGGACGTGACGCGCCGAAGGGCCTCGACTCCTATGTGTTCACAGAGCGTGGTGTCTATCGTACCGGCGAGACCGTGCACATCACCGCGCTACTTCGGGATGCCGCCGGTGTTGCCGTACCCAATCTCAACGCGACACTCGTGGTCGACCGCCCCGACGGCATCGAATATAGGCGCGTTGTCACGAGGGACGCAGGATCGGGCGGCGCCTCCGTGAGCCTGCCGTTGATTGCGGCGGCGCAGACCGGCACCTACCGCGTCAAAGTCTATTCGGACCCGAAGGCCGCGCCGATTGGCGAGACCAGCTTCCTGGTCGAGGACTATGTGCCCGAGCGGCTGGAGTTCGACATCTCCACCGAGGCCAAGAGTCTCTCTCGAGGCACCGCCGCTACAATCGCCCTCGATGGCCGTTTCCTCTACGGGGCGCCGGCCTCCGCACTACCGATCGACGGTGAAATCAAGGTCACGGCGACCAGCACACGGCCCGGCTTCGAGGGTTATTCGTTCGGCAAAGCCGACAAGGACAGGGCCCGGGACTTCACGCTCGAGACGCTCCCGCTTGCGAACCTGCCCAACACCGACGCCAACGGGCAGGCAACGTTCGAGGTGGCGTTGGGTGCGCTGCCGGCATCGTCGCAGCCGCTCGAAGCGAAGGTCGTTGTGCGGCTCGCCGAGCCCGGCGGCCGTGCGGTCGAACAAGACCTTTCTCTGCCGATTCAACCAAAGACGGACATGATCGGCGTGAAGCCGTTGTTCAAAGGCAGGTCGTTGAGCGACAACGATATCGCCAAGTTCGACGTGGTGATGGTCGCGCCGGACGGCACGCAAGTGGCAAGCAAAGGCCTGAAATGGCAGCTGCTACGCGTCGAGCGAAAGTACCAATGGTACCGTCAATACGGCAGCTGGAACTACGAACCGATTAAGGTCACGCGCCGTGTCGCGGATGGCGTGATCGATGCAGTGGCTGACGCGCCCGCGCAAATCGAGATGCCCGTGTCATGGGGCCGCTACAGACTCGAGGTCGCCAGCGCCGATCCGCTTGGGCCCATCACGACATACGGCTTCGACTCCGGTTGGTACGCGGACGCGAGCGCCGACACGCCCGACCGCCTTGAGATCGCACTCGACAAGCCGGGCTATGCACAAGGCGAAACGATCAACGTTGCTGTGACAGCGCGTAGCGCCGGGACTGTGACGCTGTCGGTGATCGGCGACCGCTTGCTCACGCAGTCCACTGCGGACGTGGAGCCCGGCCTAACGACACTCCCTATCACTGTCGGGTCCGATTGGGGCACGGGTGCGTATGTCTTAGCCACGCTCCGGCGTCCTCTGGACACGGCTACAAAGCGGATGCCGGGCCGCGCAATTGGTGCGCACTGGTTCAGTATTGATAAGGCGCAGAACACCATTGGCGTGGCCATGGACTTGCCGGAGCTCATCCGGCCCAATTCGAAGCTGCGCGTGCCGGTGAAACTCGCAAACCTCGCGCCGGGCGAACAAGCGCAGCTCGTTGTCTCGGCTGTCGATGTGGGCATTCTCAACCTGACCGGCTACGAGCCGCCCAATCCAAACGAACACTATCTCGGCCAGCGCAAGCTCTCGGCGGAGGTCCGCGATCTTTACGGTCAACTGATCGACGGTATGCAAGGCACGCGCGGTCAGATCCGAACTGGCGGCGATGGCGGGGCCGTAACGCTTCAAGGCAGCCCGCCCTCGGGTCCACCGCTCGCGCTTTACTCGGGCATCGTGACGGTCGGCGACGACGGGACAGCCGAGATTGAATTCGACATTCCGGCCTTCACGGGCACGGCGCGGGTCATGGCTGCCGCTTGGAACAAGACCCAAGTGGGACATGGCGCGGGCGATGTGGTTATCCGCGATCGCGTGGTCGTTTCCAGCACGCTGCCGCGCTTCTTGCTCATGGGCGATCGTTCGACGCTGCGCTTAGACCTCGACAATGTCGAAGGGAAAAGCGGAGCGTACAGAATCGCGCTCGCCGCGACAGGCCCGGTCGCGCTGCCGAAGACGGGACGCGTGCTCGACATCGACACCAAAACACGCAAGGCGGCGTCCTTTCAGATCGATGCGCAGGGTGTCGGGGACGCCAGCATCGACCTCACGGTGACAGGACCCGAGAATTTCGAAGTGTCTCGGCGCTATTCGATCGCGGTGAAGCCCGCGTCGCAGATCTTCGCGCGCCGCACTGTAACTTCTCTTGCACCCGACAAGAGCATCACGCTGTCCAATGACGTGTTTGCCAACCTTGTTCCGGGCACAGGCAGCTTGGCGCTTTCGGTCACACCAACCGCGGCGCTGGACGTCACCGGCCGGCTAGCGGCGCTCGACCGATACCCGCTTGGTTGCACGGAACAGATCGTGAGCCGCGCACTTCCGCTTCTTTATCTGAGCGAACTCGAAACGGCGCAAAGGCCCGATACCAAAACCACCAAGCGCGTCGACGACGCCATCGACACGGTGCTGGCACGGCAAGGATACGAAGGCGGCTTTGGCCTATGGTCGCCAGGCGGCGGCGATGCCTGGCTCGATGCCTACGTAACAGACTTTATGACGCGCGCCCGAGTACAAGGCCACGCCGTCCCCGACGAACGCCTCAAGCTCGCGATCAATCGGCTGCGCAACTATGTGAGCACTGCGCCTGACGTCTCCAAGGATGGAGGGCTCGCTCTATCCTATGCGCTTTACGTCCTGGCGCGGAACGGTGCGGCCCCTGTCGGGGATCTGCGCTACGTCGCCGACGTGAAGATGGATCAGCTTGGCTCCCCGGCAGCCCAGGCCAAGATCGGTGCAGCGTTAGCGATGCTTGGCGACCGGATACGCTCTGAAAAGGCGTTCCGCATTGCTGCGAATGCGCTTCCCAATGAGACGGTGACGACAAACGGGCGAGTCGATTTTGGATCGCGTTTGCGCGATGCCGCCACAGTGGTGACGCTCGCCGCCGAAGGCAACGCCGCCGAACCAATCCTGGTCAGCGCCACGAAGGAGATCGGCGTTGCGCGCGACGCCGTGAGCCGGACATCGACGCAAGAAGATGCGTGGCTCATTCTCGCCGCGCGCGCGCTCGGCAACCAGGGCGTGGCGTTAGAGGTTGCGTCAGGCGCCGCGTCGCCCGTGCCGCGGAGCGGTCCTCTCTATCGCGAGATCGGTGAGGAGGATCTGGGTATCGCGCCTGTCTCAGTGACCAATCGCGGCAGTGCCCCAGTGGACGTTGTCCTCTCCGTGTCCGGCGCGCCCACATCCGCCGAACCTGCGGCGGAGAGCGGTTTTCTAGTTGAACGCACGTTCCATACGCTCGATGGCCAAGAGGTCGATATCGCGGAGACGAAGCAGAACGAACGCTATGTCGTTCTGCTGACTGTAACCGAAGCGAAACCGCAGTTCGCACGCGTCGCATTGACTGACCATGTGCCTGCGGGCTTCGAGATCGACAACCCGAAACTCGTCTCCTCTGCCGATACGGGCGGGCTGCCGTGGATCACACAGGCGGCGCGCCCTGTGCATACAGCCTTCCGTGACGACCGCTTCGAGGCAGCCTTTGATCGCAATTCCAAGAGCCCCGTCGTCTATCGCGTTGCCTATATCGTGCGCGCGGTATCGCCGGGAACCTATGTGCTCCCCCAAGCGAGCGTGGAGGACATGTATCAGCCTGACCGGTTCGGCCGCACCGCAACGGGCACGGTCAAGGTGTCGGCGCGCTGATGGCAGCACAACATAGACGTATGCGCCGCCGCCTGGCCTATGCCGCGGTCGGCTTGTTGTGCTGCACAGCGATCGCCGCCGGCGCACTTGTCGGACTTGCCGACACGTTCGGACCGCCGCCACTCGGCAAGAACATCACCTACTCCAAGACAGTGCTCGGCAGCGATGGCGAACTCTTACGCGCTTATCTCGCGCCCGACGGCCGCTGGCGCTTGCCAGCGTCACGAACCGATGTCGACCCGCGCTTTCTCGAAGCCCTGCTCGCCTACGAGGACAAGAGATTCTACGACCATGGCGGCGTGGACCCGCTGGCCATGGCGCGGGCGGTCTACCAGTTCGCGACGCGCGGCGAGATCGTCTCGGGCGGTTCGACCATCACGATGCAGGTTGCTCGCCTCTTGGAGCCTCGGGGTAAGCGTTCACTCTATGCGAAGTACCGGCAAATGGTTCGAGCGTTTCAGCTCGAGCAGGCCTACAGTAAGGACGAAATCCTCGCGCTCTACCTGACCTTGGCCCCCTATGGGGGCAATCTCGAAGGCATTCGAGCGGCTTCCTTCGCCTATTTCGGCAAGGAGCCGCGACGACTTACGCTTGGAGAGACGGCCCTGCTCGTCGCCTTGCCGCAATTGCCGGAGCATCGCCGGCCGGACCGCCATCCCGAGCACGCCCGCGCCGCCCGAAACCGCGTCCTCGATCTGATCTCGGGCAGTGGCGTCTTTACTCCTGAGGAACTCGAGGCGGCGAAGGCCGAGCCTGTGCCGGAAGGGCGCAGACCAATGCCGCTGGGTGCCCCTCACGCGGCAGACGACGCCAAGGCAGCCTCGTCCGGTGAATCGATCATACGGCTGACGATCCGCGCGCGGCTTCAGCGCCGCCTAGAGCGACTGGCCCGCGACCGGGCCATCGCCCTCGGCGATGCCATGTCTGTGGCCATCGTTGTCGTGGAGCACGAAACGGGCCGCGTGATCGCCCGCGTGGGAACGCCCGACTATTTCGACTTGGACCGCGCGGGACAGATCGATCTTACCCGCGCGGTGCGCTCGCCTGGCTCGACGCTGAAGCCCTTCATTTATGGCCTCGGTTTCGAGGACGGGCTGGTCCATCCCGAATCGCTCATCGAGGATCGTCCGCTTCGCTTTGGAGACTACGCGCCGGAAAACTTCGACCAGACCTTCCAGGGCACGGTCACCGTTCGTCGGGCTCTCCAACAGTCGCTCAACGTGCCTGCCGTTTCGCTGCTGGACGCGGTTGGGCCGAGCCGCCTCCTGGTGAGGCTCGGAGAGGCCGGTGCGCGGCTGAAGCTGCCCGAGCACGAGACCGCGGGTCTCGCCCTCGGGCTCGGCGGTATCGGTATTCGCTTGATCGATCTCACCGCGCTCTATGCCGGACTAGCGCATCAGGGAGAGGTGGCCCCGCTCTACGAGCGCGAGACCGCGCCGCGTTGGCCCGAGCGGCGGCTGATGGAGCCGGTCGCGGCTTGGTATGTGGGTGATGTCTTGCGCGATGCCCCGCCGCCGCCCAATGCCGCCGGCGGGCGGATCGCCTTCAAGACCGGCACGAGCTATGGCTACCGGGACGCCTGGGCCGTGGGCTTCGATGGGCGCTACACGGTCGGAGTTTGGACAGGACGCCCCGACGGCGCGCCTGTTCCGGGCCTATTGGGCCGCACGGCGGCCGCTCCCATACTCTTCGATGTGTTCGCGCGCCTTGCTGAACAGCCGCACCCCCTGCCACCGGCGCCTGAGGGCGCTCTTCGTGCCCGCACCGCGCAGTTGCCCCCGCCACTCCGCCGCTTTGGCGCACACCATCGCGCGGGCACGACACACGCCGAGGAGCTACGCATTCTGTTTCCGCCAGACGGCGCCGCATTGGCGCTGCAGACCGACGGGGACGCCATTGATCCCGTGGCCATCAAGATCGCTGGCGGCAGGGCGCCGCTCAATGTCCTTGTCGATGGCCTACCGCTGCGATCGACGCGCGGCGCTGGGACAGTGTTTTTCGAACCGGATGGACCCGGATTCGTACGGCTGACGGTCACGGATGCGCTTGGCGCGGCGGACAGCGTGACTGTTAGGTTGCAGCAATAGGCAGTGGCTGCGCAGGCCCTTGACGAATGTGGGGCGCTTGCCCAAAACAACGCATGACCCAGAGCCGCAAAAAGCTCCACATCAAGACCTTCGGCTGCCAGATGAATGCGTATGATTCTGAGCGTATGGCTGAAGCGCTCGCCCCCGCCGGTTACGACGTAACCGACGCAATGGACGATGCGGACCTTGTGATCCTTAACACCTGCCACATCCGAGAGAAGGCCGCCGAGAAGGTCTACTCGGAGCTTGGCCGTGTGCGACTGAGTAAAGAAGCTCGGAAAAGCCAAGGGCACGGCACCATGGTGGCCGTTGCGGGCTGCGTCGCGCAGGCCGAGGGCGAGGAAATCATTGCCCGCGCGCCCGTGGTGGACATCGTTGTTGGCCCCCAAAGCCTGCATCGGCTTGCCGACCTCGTTGCCAAGGCCGAGACCGGCGAACGCTCGGTGGAGACCGAATTTCCCGCGGACGACAAGTTCACCGCGCTCCCCGTTCGCCCGGGCGGCAAGCGCCAAGTGTCCGCGTTCGTGACGGTTCAGGAAGGCTGCGACAAGTTCTGTACGTTCTGCGTCGTGCCGTACACGCGCGGCGCTGAGTATTCGCGGCCCGCATCGGAAATCGTCGCCGAAGTGGAACGTCTTGCAGCAGCGGGCGTGCGCGAAGTGACGCTGCTCGGCCAGAACGTCAACGCGTATCACGGCGAGGGCGAGGACGGCGCGATTTGGTCGCTGGCGCGGCTCCTGCTCCGGCTTGCTGACATTCCCGATATTGCCCGCATGCGCTTCACCACGAGCCATCCGCGGGACATGGACAAGGATCTCATCGCCCTGTTCAGGGACGAAGAAAAGCTGATGCCCTATCTCCATCTGCCTTATCAAGCAGGCTCGGACCGGATCTTGGCGGCCATGAACCGCAAACACACGGCCGAGGAGTATGAGCGCTTGATCGACCGAATCCGGGCGGCGCGGCCAGACATTGCACTGTCAACGGACATCATCGTTGGCTTTCCCGGCGAGACGGACGCCGACTTTCAGGACACGCTCGACGTGGCCAAACGGGTTGGCTTTGCCCAAGCCTTTTCCTTTAAATACAGCGCGCGGCCCGGCACACCAGGCGCTTCGCTGGAGGAACACGTTCCCGACATGGTTAAGAAGGAACGTCTCGCTATCCTGCAAGCGCAGCTTGAGGAAAGCCGCCGCGCCTTTGACCTTGCGACCGTTGGTCGCCGGATTCCGGTGCTCTTCGAGGGCAAGGGGCGGAAACCAGGACAGATTGCGGGACGTTCTCCCTATCTACAAGCCGTCTATGTGGACGGACCGGAACGGTTGATAGGTCACATCGCCGAGGTTGACATCTCGGCTGCGGGGCCGAACAGTCTTACCGGTGTCATGAACGCGGGACTTGAATGGCGCGAGCCGATTCGAGCAGCGGTTTGAGCTGCAAGGCAGTTTTCGGAAAGCACTTTTGACGCGCGGGCGAGTAGCAACGGCAAAGCGCCTAGACACGGCGCAGGCAAATGGGGACCAAGAGCCCCTGGTCGTCTATTTTGACGATATGGGCCTCGTGCGCGACCTGCTCGGCCATTACGACGCCAATCTCGCGGTTCTTGAAGAGCGACTCGGTATTGAGGCTGTGGTGAACGGAACCGCAGTCGCCTTGCGCGGCCCTGACGAGGCTTGCAACGCCGCGAAAATCATCCTCGAACACCTCTATAGCCGGCTCGCGCAAGGCGAGAGCATTGGTGTCGGTGACGTGGCGGGCGCCATTCGCCATACCACAGCGGCCAATGTGGCCGAGACTGGCGCGCGGGCTCCCAAAGCACAGCAAATCAAGACGCGCAAACGCGTGATCACGGCGCGGACGCCGGCGCAGAGCGCTTACCTAGACTGCCTGCAGAAGAACGACCTTGTGTTTGCCACCGGGCCGGCGGGTACCGGCAAGACCTATCTCGCCGTGGCCTTCGCGGCCGCCGCGCTTGAAAGCGGTCTTTGCGACCGGCTTGTCCTGTCGCGCCCCGCCGTTGAAGCCGGTGAACGCCTCGGCTTCCTGCCGGGCGACATGCGCGAAAAGGTCGATCCCTATTTGCGCCCGCTTTATGATGCCCTGTACGACACACTTGGCTCGGAACGAGTCGAGCGCGGGCTCGAAACTGGAATGATCGAGATTGCCCCGCTCGCCTTCATGCGCGGACGTACGCTTTCCAACGCCATGGTCATTCTGGACGAAGCGCAAAACTGTACGGCGGTCCAACTGAAGATGTTCCTCACCCGCCTCGGCGAAGGCAGCAAGATGATTGTGACGGGCGATCCTACACAGGTGGACTTGCCCAAGGGTCAAGATTCGGGATTGTTTCCCGCAATAGAGATCCTGCGCGGTATCGACGAGATTGGTCACATCGCCTTCGCCAATGCCGATGTTGTCCGGCGCGAACTCGTTGGACGCATTGTGGCGGCATATGACGCCGCTGGCTCGGCCGGGCGCAGCGATTCAAAGCCCCGCGTAGAGGAGGCGCCCTTTGCGGAGCGGGGCAACGACGGTCCCGGCACCGGGGAAGACTCATGAGCGAAGACGGCCCTAGACCGGGCGGCCCACAGACGGTTGCCGTTTCAGCGCTGGACGTCGAAGTCATGCGCCATGACGATGCGTGGACCGAACGAGGCGTTAGTGACGCTTCCATTGAGCTTGCGGCCCAGGCTGCATTCACGGTCTCCCCACCGGCGAAGCAGGCATTCTACGAGCTAACAATCGTGCTGACCGATGACGCAGAAAGTCGCGATCTCAATCGCACTTGGCGCAACAAGGATCAGCCGACTAACGTCCTTTCGTTTCCGGCCGGAGACATGCCCGACACCAAATTACTCGGTGATATCGTCATCGCTTTTGAGACGACTGCCGCCGAGGCTGCGGACAAGACCATCCCCCTCGCCGATCACGTCTCGCATTTGGTCGTGCACGGCACGCTACACTTGCTCGGGCACGACCACCTCGACGACGCGGAAGCCGAGCGAATGGAAGAATTGGAACGACGGGCCCTTGCTTCTTTGGGCATTACCGATCCTTATGCGGACGATATGCCCGCGCGAGACGGAAATGCGGGCCTTGCGGAGATCGCATAATGAGTACCCCCGCGCCTGAGCGCGAAGCCGACACGAACCCGGACCGCCCGGCCGAGGACGAGTCCACATGGTTCGACCGGCTGCTGCAAACTTTCGGACTAAGCGACGAGCAGGACGCCCGTACGTTGATCGAAAGCGCGCTCATCAAGAGCAAGAGCGATGCGCTAACCCCCGAAGAACGCAGCATGATGTTGCGCATTTTGCGCTTCGGCACGCTAACCGTGGAAGACGTCATGGTTCCACGGGCGGACATCGTCGCTGTAGACGATGGCGTGACCATCGAGGACCTTTTGCGGATCTTCCGCAAATCGGAACACAGCCGCCTTCCGGTGTATCGCGAGACCTTGGACGATCCGCGCGGCATGATCCACATCCGCGATCTGATGTCGTGGATCACGGAGGAGGCGAATGGCGACAACAAGGACCGCATCGACCTCGGGAAGGTCGACCTCTCCCGCACGGCCAGATCTATCGAGATCGCACGTGAGCTGATCTATGTGCCGCCGTCAATGTCCGTACTCGACTTACTGCTAAAAATGCAGACCGCTCAGCTCCACCTCGCACTTGTCGTCGACGAGTATGGCGGCACCGACGGCCTCGTCTCGATCGAGGACTTGGTGGAGGAGGTCGTGGGCGAGATCGCCGACGAACACGACGTCGAGGACGAGCCTATGCTCGAAAAGGACGCCGCTCTCGGTCTTGTTGCCGACGCACGGCTTCCCGTCGAAGAGCTCGAAGACTATCTGGGCGTAGATCTCGTTGCCGATGAGCAGGAGGAAGACATCGATACGCTAGGCGGCGTGGTCTTCACGCTCGCCGGCCGAATCCCGGCACGTGGCGAGGTTGTAGGTCATCCCTGCGGCGTGGAGTTTGAGGTGCTGGACGCCGACCCGCGCCGTATTAAGCGACTGCGCATTCATTTGCCCAAAGGGCATGTGAGAGCCACCGAAGAGAGCGGCAGCGCGCCAAGCGAGTCTTGAGGGATCACATGGCAGGGCCCGCGCGGATGGCGGCCTGGATGGCGGGACTGACCGGAGCGAAGCGCGCGGTCACCGCCGCGCTGCTTGGTGCCGTTTCTGTTCTCGCATTCGCGCCCGTTCACTTTTGGCCGGTCTTATTCGTCAGTCTTGGCGGGCTCGTATGGCTTCTTGACGGCAGCTATCGCGGCGGCGCGACGCGCGCGACGCAGAGTCTCGGCGCGGCACTCACCGGCTTCTGGTTTGGCTTCGGTTTTTTCCTAACCGGGCTCTACTGGGTCGCCGAGGCGTTTCTCGTGGAGCCTTGGCGGCACGGCTGGCTGATCCCGCTTGTCATGACTGCCCTCCCCGCTGGCATGGCCCTCTTCTTCGCTGCGGGCTGCACAGTGGCCATGCTTCTGTGGTGCCCTGGTCCCGCGCGAGTTTTCGCCCTAGCCATCGGCATCGGACTTGCCGAGTTCGCGCGCGGACACGTGCTGACGGGGTTTCCTTGGAACCTTATTGGCTATGGGCTCCTTTTCGACACTGCATCGATGCAACTCGCGGCTGTACTCGGCGTCTACGCGATAACAGTACTGGCCGTGCTCCTGTTTGCCGCCCCCGCCGCCATCTGGGATGGAGAGGATCGTCATAACCTGGGGACTGTCCTCCTGACAGGCGTCCTTCTGACGATGTTCGGGGGGTCCTATGTTTGGGGCAGTGTTCGCCTGGCGAACGCGCCCGATGCATCGAGCGACGTTCGTTTGCGTCTCGTCCAGCCCAACGTTAATCAGGCGGAGAAGTGGCGGCCCGAGAACGCAACTGGGATCTTCGAGACCTATCTCAACATGACCCAGCGGCGAGGACTTGAGTCGATCGACATCGTGGTCTGGCCGGAGACAGCGCTCCCGTTTCCTCTCGACAAGTCCCCCGACGCACTTGCAGCTATTGGCGAGATCTTGCCCGCCAGAACGGTGCTGCTATTGGGCAGTGCGCGGTGGGCCGAAGAGCGCAACGATCAGGGCATTCTCGTTAACCGCAATGCGTATAACAGCCTGATGGCAGTGGACGGCACCGGCAAGGTTGTCGCCGTCTACGACAAGATTCACTTGGTCCCGTTTGGCGAATATTTGCCGTACCAAGACTTTCTCGAAAGCCTGGGCATAATGCAGATGACCGGTGTGCGGGGCGGTTTTAGCGTGGGAGCGGGCCCTCGCGTTCTTGAAGTGCCAGGGGTCGCACCTGCACTACCGTTAATCTGTTACGAGATCATCTTCCCCAGCGAGGTTCGTCCTGTGCGCAATGCAGGCGCTGAAGGGGCTCAGCCGGGCTGGTTATTGAATGTGACGAACGATGCGTGGTTCGGATCCAGCGCGGGCCCTTACCAGCATTTCTTACAGGCTCGCGTGCGGGCAGTAGAGCTTGGCCTGCCTCTGGTCCGGGCAGCCAATACGGGGATCTCCGCAGTGGTCGATCCCTGGGGCCGCATCGTCGCGAGCATAGACCTCGACACGAAGGGCATTCGCGATGTCAGGCTGCCCGCAGACGGTCCAACCACTTTCTACGCAAAACAAGGGCTGCGGACGGAGCTTTTGACCCTCGGATTCTCGCTATTGGGATGGATCGTTTGCGGCATGTGGGGCCGACGTCGGCGCTTGACGGGCTAACCTTCGTCAACCTATGAAGCTGAGATGCCTAGAGAACTCATCATACTCATCACAACCACAACTGTTTGCAATTAGCCTTTTTAAGACGGAACAATGGCAGGGAAGAAACCCAACCCTATCGATGCCCATGTAGGCAGCCGGGTCCGGCTCAGGAGGATGCTCCTCGGCATGAGCCAGGAGCGCCTTGGCGACAGTATGGGTTTGACCTTTCAGCAAGTGCAGAAATACGAAAAGGGTGCCAACCGTATCGGCGCCAGCCGCCTCTACCACATCTCGAAAATACTGGACGTACCCGTTGGTTTCTTTTTCGAGGACGCCCCGGGCATCGACGACAACCCCTCGATGCCGGGCTTGTCGGAACCAGAGTCGGAAACCTTCATCCTGGAGTTTCTTAATACGAGAGAGGGACTTGAACTCAATCGCGCCTTCACGAAGATCTCTAGTGCAAGGGTTCGCAAGAGCGTTGTTGATCTCGTTCGCGCTATCGGCGATCCGAAAGATCAAGAATAGGTTCGGACCCCACTCTCACCCAAGGGGCTTGACCTCAGCGCGCGCCGTTGCCAGAACCGGCCCCGCACGTCGGCCCTGAAGCCGACGGTCTCACACGAAGGGAAGTGCCAGTGGCTCGCGAAAACTACCTCTTTACCAGCGAATCTGTCTCGGAAGGGCATCCGGATAAGGTATGCGACCGCATTTCTGATGCCGTTGTAGATCTCTACCTTGCTGCCGATCCCGTCTCTCGCGTGGCCTGTGAGACACTGGTCACCACCAATCATATCGTGCTGGCTGGAGAGGTCCGAGGCCCCGAAAGCGTGACCCGCGAGGCGATCGAGGCCGCGGCTCGGCGCGCCGTGCGGGAGATCGGTTACGAGCAGGAAGGCTTCCACTGGGACCTTGCCTCGTTTGAAAACCACCTGCACGAGCAATCCGCCGATATTGCTATGGGCGTCGACGCCGATGCGGAGAAGGAAAAGGACGAAGGCGCCGGCGACCAGGGAATCATGTTCGGCTATGCCTGCCGCGAAACCGACGAACTGATGCCAGCGCCGATCTTCTACTCCCATCGCATTCTTCACGAGATGGCCAAGGCCCGTCATGCGGGCCGGACGCCGGAACTCGGCCCCGACGCCAAAAGCCAGGTGACGCTGGTCTACGAGAAGGGCATGCCGGTTCGCGCCGACTCCGTCGTCGTGTCCACGCAGCACGACGAGAAGGCGACGACTGCGCAGGTTGAAGCAATTGTCCGCGGTGTCGTGGACGAAGTGCTGCCCAAGGGCTGGGTCGACGATCAAACCAAGTTCTACGTCAACCCCACCGGGCGCTTCGTCATTGGCGGTCCCGATGGCGATGCCGGACTAACCGGCCGCAAGATCATCGTCGATACTTATGGCGGCGCGGCGCCTCACGGCGGGGGCGCTTTTTCTGGAAAGGACCCGACCAAGGTCGACCGCTCGGCTGCTTACGCCTCCCGCTACCTGGCGAAGAACGTCGTGGCGGCGGGCCTTGCCGACAAGTGCACGCTACAGCTCTCGTACGCGATCGGCGTGTCGCAACCTTTGTCGGTCTATGCGGACCTGCACGGCACGGGTACGGTAGCCGAGGACAAGCTCGAGAACGCCTTGCGGGAGGTGATGGATCTCAGCCCGCGCGGCATCCGCGAACATTTGGGCCTTAGCCGCCCGATCTACGAGCGTACCGCGGCGTACGGCCACTTTGGCCGGACCCCCGAGAACGACGGTGGTTTCTCCTGGGAACGCGTGGATCTCGCCGATCAGATTCGCGGGGCTCTCAGCTAGACCGCAAGACGCGCGGGTCAGCACACGGCATGGCTGGGCACAGACCCGGCCATGGTCGTTTTTGCTGGCGGGTGGGGTAGACACGCGCGCCCATGCTTGGCACGCAGCATTCCATGAACACGGAACCTCGGGACGCTGGTGGCGCCCGCCCGCTTCGCTCCTATGGCCGGCGGAAGGGCAAGCGACTAACAGCGCGAAAGACCCGGCTCGTTCGAGAGCTTCTGCCGCAACTCCGGCTAGACTTGTCGGAGCCTGCGCCGAAGGACTGCAGAGCCGTGTTCGAAAAAGCCGTGAGCGATGTTTGGCTCGAAATCGGCTTCGGCGGCGGCGAGCATCTGTTGTGGCAGGCCCGCGCAAACCCGGACATTGGCATGATCGGCTGCGAGCCCTTTCTCAACGGTGTGGCAAGCCTGCTCGGCGGGATCGACGATCACGCCATCGAAACGATCCGCGTCCATGATGGCGACGCCAGAGACGTTCTTGCCTGGTTGCCCGAAGCGTCGGTCTCCCGTGTCTTCATCCTTTTTCCGGATCCCTGGCCAAAGAAACGTCAGGCGAAACGCCGGCTGGTAACGCCAGAGTTCGTCCGATCCCTGGCTCGTGTCCTCAAGCCAGACGGTGAACTTCGCTTCGCCAGCGACGACATGAACTATGCACGCGAAGCCCTAAACACGATCAGCCGAGACGCGGCCTTTACCTGGGCAGCGCGCCGGGCGGACGATTGGCGCACACGTTCGGCAGACTGGCCAGAGACCCGTTACGAGCGCAAGGCATTGAGCGACGGCCGCAAGCCGGCCTATCTTAGGTTCCGTCGAAGCTGATCGTTGGGGGAGCGTCCGATGCGAGCCTTTTTCTCAGGCGTGTTGCTGCCTTTCCTCGCGTGTCTGATTGCTACAATTCCAGCCCAGGCCGCCGACGTCGAAACCACGTGCTACACGGAGTGCGAAGCGCAAACGTCATCCAATCCCGAATACAAGGCCTGCCTGTCCCAGAAGGCCTCGGCGGCGGATGCGTTCCTCAATGAGGCCTACGGCATTCTCAAATCGGCGGTGCGCCGGCACGCGGCCGAAATGGGGCAGAGCCCGAGATACGCGCTCCAGTCGCTCAAGGAGGCCCAACAAAAGTGGATCGCCTACCGCGACGTCAACTGCCGCTTCGAGGACCAGTTGGCCTTCGGCGGCACGTCGATCGGCGGAAACCATGCTGCATGCCTTTGCGCTCTGAGTCTCGAGCGGGCCGTCGATTTCGCCCGAGTTGGCCGCCAACTCCTTTCCGAGTAATCAGAACCATCTGATGCAGCAGCGTTTTTCAGGCAGGTATCGCGCTTGAAACGTTCGAAAAAGCCCGTATATTAGCGGCAGAAACTCATGATTGATTTGATCAGGGGTGGGCCTCGGCCCGCTCCTTTTTGTTATGGGCTTCGGTCGCAGGCGGCACGCCTGGCCATTCTCGGGCATGGCGGCTTCCGATGGATCGGAGCCTTGAGTACGGACATCGATGTCGAGCCTTGCTGAAGACCAGGATCGCCGTTTTGCTCGGGAGACTGGGCCGGAGCGCGCGGTTGCGGATCTGGCAGAACCGGTTCTGGATGAGCTTGGGTTCCGTTTGGTGCGGGTGAAGATATCGGGGCGCGACGGCGGCACGGTTCAGATCATGGCCGAGCGGCCTGACGGCCAGATGAGTGTGGACGATTGCGCGACGATTAGCCGGCGCCTGTCGCCCGTGCTCGACGCTTACGACCCGATGCCCGGTACGTACCGGCTGGAGATTTCCTCTCCCGGTATCGACCGGCCTCTGGTGCGCCCGAGTGATTTTGCGACCTGGGTGGGGCATGACGCAAAGGTCGAGCTGAAGGAAGCCGTCGACGGACGAAAGCGGTTCAAAGGCCGGATCGAGGACGTCGTCGACGATGAAGTGCATTTGAAGATCGAGCTGGAAGGGACTCCAGAACCGGTGATCATCGGCCTGCCCTTCTCGCTGATCGGCGAGGCGAAGCTGACCGTGGACGTCGACGCGCTCCGCGCGGATCTGTCGGGCGGCGACGCCGCACATTGAGTTTTTCGGTGGTCCTTCGGGGCTGTCGAGCATGAACGTAACTTTGTTTGGAGGCTAGGAAATGTCTCAGGCAGGCGTGAGCGCCAATCGTTTGGAGCTCCTGCAAATCGCCGACGCGGTCGCACGGGAAAAGTCCATCGACCGTCAAGTCGTCATCACCGCCATGGAAGACGCAATCCAGAAGGCGGCTAAGTCGCGCTACGGCAGCGAGAACGAGATCAAGGCGGAAGTCGACCCGAAGACGGGTGAGATCTCCTTGGCTCGTTTGCTGGAAGTGGTCGAAGACGTAACGCTTGAGGCGACGCAGATCGCCCTTGCCGAGGCGCGGCGGAAGAACCCAGCGGCCCAGGTCGGCGACTTCATCGCCGAACCCCTGCCGCCGCTGGATTTCGGGCGCGTTGCCGCGCAGAACGCCAAACAGGTTATCGTGCAGAAGGTGCGCGAGGCCGAGCGCGAGCGCCAGTACGATGAGTACAAGGACCGCGTGGGCGAGATCGTCAACGGTATCGTCAAGCGCGTCGAGTACGGCAACGTGATTGTCGACCTTGGCCGCGCCGAAGCGGTGGTGCGCCGCGACGAGACCCTGCCGCGCGAGAACTTTCGCTACGGCGATCGCATCCGCGCCTATGTCTACGATGTCCGGCGCGAGCAGCGCGGCCCGCAGATCTTTCTGTCGCGGACGCATCCCGAATTCATGGCCAAGCTCTTCGCGCAGGAAGTGCCGGAGGTCTATGAGGGCATCGTCACTATTCAGTCCGTTGCCCGCGATCCGGGTAGCCGCGCGAAAATCGCCGTCGTCTCTCGGGACAGCTCGATCGATCCCGTCGGCGCTTGTGTGGGTATGCGCGGTTCCCGCGTGCAGGCTGTCGTGAACGAGCTGCAGGGCGAGAAGATCGACATCATTCAGTGGTCGCCCGATGCCGCGACGTTCATCGTGAACGCCCTGGCCCCCGCAGAGGTCGTCAAGGTGGTCCTCGATGAGGATGCCGAACGGATCGAAGTCGTGGTTCCCGATCAGCAGCTGTCTCTCGCCATTGGCCGCAAAGGTCAGAATGTGCGGCTAGCCTCTCAGCTGACCGGCTGGGACATCGACATCATGACCGAGGCGTCGGAGTCCGAGCGTCGGCAAGCAGAGTTCGCCGAGCGGTCTGCGAAGTTCATGGAAGCGCTGGACGTCGACGAGGTCATTGCCCAGTTGCTGGCCTCGGAAGGCTTTTCCTCCGTGGAAGAAGTCGCCTTCGTGGAGACGGACGAGATTTCCTCGATCGAGGGATTCGACGAGGAGACCGCGAGCGAAATCCAGACGCGCGCGCGCGAGCACCTCGAGAAACTGGAAGCCGAGCTTGATTCCCGGCGTAAGGAACTTGGGGTTGCGGACGACCTGTTGCAGCTTGAGGGCCTTAATACGGCGATGCTTGTTGCCCTCGGCGAGAACGATGTGAAGTCCCTTGAGGACCTGGCCGACTGCGCCACCGACGACCTGGCTGGCTGGACGGAGCGGCAGGAGAAGGAAACGACCCGCTATCCTGGCTTCCTCGACGGTTTCGGCCTGACCCGGCCGCAATGCGAGGACCTGATCTTGGCCGCGCGCGTCAAGGCAGGCTGGATCGATGAGGCCGATTTGGTCGCCGACGAACCTGAGGAAGCCGACGACGAGGCTTCCGAAGGCGTCGAGGAAACAGAGAACGCCGAAGACACCGATGGTGCCGGTCGCGCGACGAGTGATGAAGCTTCCGGCGAAGACGCAACCGCGTCATGAGCCGGATAGAACACAAGGTGATTGCGGTTGGAGACGGCAGTGCACAGCGAGACGCGACAGAGTCAGTCGCCGCAGACCTCCAGGGATGGCATCCCTGGGCAGTCCTTGCGACGCTGCGCGCTGACACGCGCTCAACGGGCCAAGACCGACCTCATACGCTTTGCGCTTGGGCCTGACGGCACTGTCGTCCCGGACCTCAAGGAGCGCCTCCCGGGCCGCGGAGTCTGGCTGACCGCCGCGCATGATGCAATCTCGGAAGCGGCGAAGCGCAAGGCTTTCAGCCGCGCACTGAAGGCCGACGCGCGCGCGCCAGACGGCCTGGCCGAACAGGTCGACGGCCTTCTCGCCGAGGCGGCGCTCGGCGCCTTTGCCATGGCCAACAAGGCAGGTGAAGTGGTCTTCGGCCACTCCAAGGTCGAGGATGCCCTTCAAAAGGGCCGGACCATCGCCTTGGTACACGCGGCGGATGCGGCGGCGGACGGGTGCCGGAAACTGGACGGCAAAGCCCGCGCGGTCACGGGCGGACAGGGCCTCTCGGCAATCTGCGTCTTTACCGCAGATGAATTGGGTTTGGCATCGGGCCGGACAAATGTGATACATGCTGCCCTCATCCAGGGCGGTGCGGCTCAAAAGTTCCTGGCGGCAGCCTCGCGTGTCGAGCGCTACCGCAAGGGCATTTCTGCATTCGCAGACAGACACGGATTGGATACGGAACAAGAATGAGCGAGACCAACGAGACTGAAGGCAAGAGCGGCGGGCGCAAGATGACCCTCAATTTGCGCCGAACCGTGGAGTCCGGCCATGTGCGCCAGAGCTTCAGCCATGGACGCTCCAAATCCGTCCTGGTCGAGAAGAAGAAGCGCCGCTCCATCGGTTCCGCCAGCGCGGCCGCTCCAGCCGAGGACGTCAAGGAAAAGCCCCAAGCCAAGGCGCCGGCCAAGGATGCGGCACCGAAACCCGCCAGTAAGCCGCGCCGATCGGGCGTCGTGTTGAAGCAGCTCTCCGAAGAGGAGAAGGGCGCCCGCGCCAAGGCGCTTGCCGACGCTCGAGTCCGCGACGCTGAAGAGCGCGAACGTGCCAAGGAGAACGCGGCCAAGGAAGCCGCTCTCGCCGAGCAGCGCGCCAAGGAGGCGGCAGAAGCGGAGGCCCGCGAGCGCGAGGAGGCCGCGAAGAAGGCAGCTGCGGTCGAGGCTGAGGCCACGGCTAAGCCCAAGGCCAAGGCCGCGCCGAAATCCAGCGATGCGCCGCGCCGGCCGATGGAGCCCGAGAAAGAGCAACCCAGACGTCAGGCCGATGCCCGTCACAAGAAGGGCGCTACAACACCCCGCCGCGGCGACGAACGCCGTGTGCGCGGACGCCTCACAATCACCAACGCGCTCGACGAAGAGCAGCGGCAGCGAAGCCTGGCCTCACTGAAGCGTCATCGCGAACGGCAGAAGAAGCAGGGTGCTGGCCCGCAGGCGGGTCAGAAGATCACGCGCGAAGTAACGATTCCAGACGTCATCACCATTCAAGAGCTGGCCAATCGCATGGCCGAGCGCGGCGTCGACGTCATCAAACACCTGATGAAAGACGGCGCGATGCACAAGATCACCGATGTGATCGACGCGGACACCGCGCAGCTCGTCGCCGAAGAGTTCGGCCATACCGTACGCCGCGTATCCGAGGCAGACGTGGAAGAAGGCTTCATCGGCGAGCAAGATGCGGACGAGGATCTGGAGCCGCGCGCGCCGGTCGTCACCATTATGGGTCACGTCGACCACGGGAAGACCTCGCTGCTGGATGCCGTGCGGGCGGCCAATGTGGTCAGCCAGGAAGCCGGCGGCATTACTCAGCATATCGGCGCCTATCAGGTGACGGTGCCGTCCGGTCAGAAGATCACTTTTATCGATACGCCTGGCCACGCGGCGTTTACCGCCATGCGTGCGCGCGGCGCGAAGGTCACGGACATTGTTATCCTCGTCGTGGCCGCCGATGACGGCGTGAAGCCGCAGACCATCGAGGCCATCAACCATGCCAAGGCGGCGGAAGTCCCGATCATCGTTGCGATCAACAAGATCGATAAGCCGGGCGCGGACCCGCAGCGGGTTCGCACTGAACTGCTAAGCCACGAAATCGTGGTGGAAAGCATGGGCGGCGACACGCTGGAGATTGAGGTCTCGGCACTCAAGGGCACCAATCTCGATGCGCTTCTGGAGGCTGTCGTGCTGCAGGCGGAGGTCCTGGAGCTCAAGGCCAATCCGCACCGCGCGGCCGAGGGCGTCATCGTCGAGGCGAAGCTCGAACGGGGCCGCGGTCCTGTCGGCACAGCCTTGGTTCAACGCGGCACACTCAAGCTCGGCGATATCATCGTGGCGGGCTCCGCCTGGGGCCGTGTCCGTGCCCTGATCAACGATCTTGGCGAGCACACGAAGGCCGCAGGCCCGTCTGTTCCCGCCGAGGTTCTGGGCTTCGATACAGCGCCAGAAGCCGGCGATCAGTTTGCCGTGGTGGAGAATGAGGCGCGTGCCCGCGAAATCACGGAGTACCGCGAACGGGAGCGCCGCAAGACACTGGCGGTAGCAGGTGCGCGCGGCAGCCTTGAGCAGATGATGAACCAGCTTAAGGAAGCCGGCATCAAGGAATTCCCGCTGGTCATCAAGGGCGACGTGCAGGGCTCTGTGGAAGCGATCAGCGCGGCGCTCGGTCAGCTCGGCTCCGACGAGGTCCGGGCGCGCTTGGTGCACGTGGGCGTCGGCGGCATCACCGAGTCCGACATCTCCTTGGCATCGACCTCCGGCGCGGTTGTGCTCGGTTTCAACGTGCGCGCGAATGCTCAAGCCCGCACCGCAGCGGAGCGTGATGGCGTGGAAGTGCGCTACTACGCTGTGATTTACGATCTCGTCGACGATATGCGTCAGGCCATGTCAGGTCTTCTGGCCCCGACCCGTCGCGAGACCTTCCTTGGCAATGCCGAGATTTTGGAGGTCTTCAACATCTCCAAGGTTGGCAAGGTTGCCGGCTGTCGCGTGACTGAGGGCAAGGTCGAACGCGGTGCCCATGTCCGGCTCATCCGTGACAACGTCGTCATCCACGAAGGCGAGCTGTCCACGCTCAAGCGCTTCAAGGACGAGGTCAAGGAAGTCGTGGCCGGACAGGAATGCGGCATGGCGTTCGAGGGCTATCAGGATATGCGCGAGGGCGACGTGATCGAGTGCTTCCAAGTGGAGCACATCCAGCGCTCGCTATAGTCGTTACGCCCTGGATAGGATTCGTCATTGCCGGGCTTGACCCGGCAATCCACACCAGCAGAACTTCAGTTTGATGAGACGCCTCGGAATGGATGCCCGGATCAAGTCCGGGCATGACGGTTTGAGTTTGGATCCAAGATGAGCAGTCGAGACAAAGGCGCGCGCGCGCCAAGCCAACGCCAGTTGAAGGTGGGCGAACTCGTTCGTCATGCGCTTGCGGAGGTTTTCTCTCGGGGCGAGGTTTTGGACGAGGTGATCGAACGCCACTCGCTCACTGTGCCGGAGGTTCGCATGTCGCCCGATCTCAAGGTTGCGACCTGCTACGTCATGCCGCTCGGCGGCGGCGAAGCCAGCGATGTGGTCAAGCACCTAGAGCAGCATAAGCGGTTCCTGCGGGGCGAGGTCGCGAAAAGGGTTAGCCTGAGATACATGCCCGAGCTCCGCTTCCGCGAGGATACATCGTTCGCGGCTTCGTCGCGGATCGATGAGTTGCTGGCCTCGCCTGAGGTCGCGCGGGATGTGGCGCGCAACGCTGCACCCGACCACGACGACTAGCAAGGACGCGCAGAGGACGATTGCATGGGACGGCGGCGGAAAGGCCAAGCGGTCAATGGCTGGCTGATTCTGGACAAGCCGGCAGGGCTAACATCGACCAAGGCGGTGGGGCGGACACGCTGGCTGTTCGATGCTCAAAAGGCCGGGCACGCGGGCACGCTGGACCCGCTGGCGACGGGCGTGCTGCCAATCGCCTTCGGTGAGGCCACGAAGACCGTTCCGTATGCGGTCGACGGGGTTAAGACTTACCGCTTCACCGTTCGCTTCGGGGCAGAGACGGACACGGACGATACCGAAGGCTCGGTGACCGCGACTAGCGACACTCGCCCCACGCGCGCGGACATCGAGGCCGCGCTGCCACAGTTCATTGGCGAGATCGAGCAGATCCCGCCGCGGTTCTCGGCCCTGAAGGTCGATGGGGCCCGTGCCTACGACCTGGCGCGAGACCAAGAGGACTTCGAGTTGCCCGCCCGCACCGTCTCCATCGACCGGCTGTCCTTATTGGAGGTGCCCGACCCGGAGACCTGCGTCCTGGAGGCCGAATGCGGCAAAGGCACCTATGTACGTGCGTTGGCCAGGGACCTCGGCCGGGCCCTCGGCTGCCTGGGTCATGTCGCCACGCTGCGGCGGACGCGGGTTGGCGGCTTTACCCTGGATGAAGCGATCCCCCTAGAAACCGTGGAACAGGCCGCTGAGGAGGGCCGAGAAGCCCTCCGGGACCTGCTCCAACCGGTTGAAAAGGCGCTTGTGGACCTTCCGGCTGTTCCCGTCAGCCCCGCAGATGCCGCTAACCTACGGTTGGGACGCGCGGTTCTGCTGCGGGGCCGTGACGCCCCGGTCGTGGCCGGCGCCGCTTATGCCGTCTCTCGCGGGGCGCCGGTGGCAATCGGTGAGGTGGCCCACGGCGAATTCCACCCTTCGAGGGTCTTTATCCTGCCCGACTAGACCCCCAAATAGCGCTGGTCTCGGGGGCGATAATCCCTATAGTGCAGCGGTTGCATGGGGTCCCCTGCAGATTTCGAGGCCTGACCCCGCAGCATCATCCGACCGCGCTGGACGACATCCCGGCCCGGCCTTGTCAATCATCTCAAAACGTAAGGAGAACCCGATGTCGATTAGTGCTGAACGCAAGCAAGAGCTTATCAAGGAATACGCGACCAAGGCGGACGATACCGGATCTCCGGAAGTGCAAGTCGCCATTCTCACCGAGCGCATCAGCAACCTCACCGAGCACTTTAAGTCGCACGGCAAGGACAACCACTCGCGTCGCGGGCTATTGAAAATGGTCAGCCAGCGCCGCCGCCTGCTCGACTACGTAAAGGCGTCAGACGAAGAAAGGTACAAGAAGCTCATCGGCCGGCTCGGAATTCGCCGGTAGCGTTCGCGCCGCGGCTTGCGGCGCTTACGGGGCTTCCACACATTTGCACTGGCTCGTTCCATCGCCACCGGGCGACAGGACGGCCTCATCTTTCCCTACCGAATGGGACACACACATGTTCGATAAACACACTGTTGAAATTGAATGGGCACGGCGCCCGCTCAAACTTGAAACCGGGCGCATCGCGCGCCAAGCTGATGGTGCCGTTTTGGCGACCTATGGCGAAACTTGCGTCCTTGCGACCGTCGTCGCCGCAAAAGAACAGCGGCCCGGGATAGACTTCTTTCCTTTGACCGTGAATTACCAGGAGAAGACGTTTGCCGCCGGTAAGATTCCCGGCGGTTATTTTAAGCGCGAAGGGCGTCCCACCGAAAAAGAGACCCTCACCTCGCGCCTGATCGACCGTCCGATCCGTCCGCTCTTTGCCAAGGGCTTCAAGAACGACACTCAGGTCATCACCACCGTTCTCTCCCACGATATGGAAAACGATCCCGATATCGTGGCCATGGTCGCCGCTTCCGCGGCATTGACCCTTTCAGGCGTCCCCTTCCTCGGCCCAATCGGCGCCGCGCGCGTCGGTTATGTGGAGGGCAGTTACATCCTGAATCCGATGGTCGACGAGATGCCAGAGACATCACTCGATCTCGTGGTCGCCGGCACCAAGGACGCCGTTCTGATGGTGGAATCCGAGGCCAGTGAGCTTCCCGAAGATGTCATGCTCGGCGCCGTCATGTACGGTCACGAACACTTCCAGCCCGTGATCGACGCCATCGTCAAGCTCGCCGAGGTTGCCGCCAAGGAGCCTTGGGAGCTCAAAGCCGAAGACAACTCAGAGATGGTCGCCAAGGTCAGCGAGCTCGCTGATGCGGGCCTCCGCGATGCCTATGCCATTGTCTCCAAGCAGGAGCGCCGCGACAACATCTCCCAAGTGAAGGAAAGCGTCGTTTCAGCCCTCGTTCCCGAGGACGATGACGGCGCGATCGCCGGGAAGGTCTCTCATGCCTTCAAGGAAGCCGAGAAGGACGTCGTGCGCGGCAGCATCCTCGACACCAAGAAGCGCATTGACGGTCGTGATCTTGTGACTGTTCGCCCGATCGTTTGCGAAGTCGGCATTCTTCCCCGTACCCACGGCAGCGCGCTGTTCACCCGCGGCGAAACGCAGGCTCTCGTAGTGACGACGCTGGGGACAGGCGATGACGAGCAGTTTGTCGACGCGCTCCAGGGAACCTACAAAGAAAAGTTCCTGCTGCATTACAACTTCCCGCCCTTCTCCGTCGGTGAGACCGGACGCATGGGTTCGCCCGGCCGCCGCGAAATCGGCCACGGCAAGCTAGCCTGGCGGGCCGTTCATCCGATCCTTCCGGATCATGAGCAGTTCCCCTACACGCTGCGAGTCGTGTCGGAGGTCACCGAGTCCAACGGCTCTTCATCCATGGCGACGGTGTGTGGCACCTCACTCGCGCTGATGGACGCTGGCGTGCCGCTGAAGCGGCCGGTCGCCGGCATCGCGATGGGCCTCATCAAGGAGGGCGATAAGTTCGCTGTCCTCTCGGACATTCTGGGCGATGAGGATCATCTCGGCGACATGGACTTCAAGGTGGCCGGAACGTCCGAGGGCGTGACGTCGCTCCAGATGGACATCAAGATCACCGGTATCACCGAAGAGATCATGAAGATCGCGCTGGATCAGGCCAAGGATGGGCGTCTGCACATCCTTGGCGAGATGGATAAGGCGTTGAATGAAGCGCGTCCCGAGCTCGGTGAGTACGCCCCGCGTATCGAGACGATCCAGATCCCGACCGATAAGATCCGCGAGGTCATCGGCTCCGGCGGTTCCGTCATTCGCGAGATCGTCGCCGAGTCGGGCGCGAAGATCGATATCTCCGACGACGGCACGGTCAAGATTGCGTCTGCCAACGCGGAGTCGATCCGCCAGGCGGTTGCCCGGATCAAGTCGATTGCGGCCGAACCCGAGGTTGGCGAAATCTATCGGGGCAAAGTCGTCAAGTGCATGGAGTTCGGCGCGTTCGTGAACTTCTTCGGCCCGCGCGACGGCCTCGTGCATATCTCTCAGCTCGCCGAAGGTCGCCCCAAGACCGTTGGGGATGTGGTTAAGGAAGGTGACGAGGTGTGGGTCAAACTGCTGGGCTTCGATGAGCGCGGCAAAGTCCGCCTCTCGATGAAGGTAGTTGACCAAGACACCGGTAAAGAGAAAGAAGTCGCCGAGGCCAGCTAGGCCGAGCGTCTGGCCAGCTGCCTGGCATTCGAGCACGACAAAGGGGCGCTTCGGCGCCCCTTTTTTGTTGCGTCCAGCGCCGCGCTTCTAGACGAGCGGCGCACCTAGCTCTTCGGCGGCTCTGGGATCTTTATCGCGTTCTTGGCGCAGCGCGTCCCAATCAACGTGAACTTGACGTTCTCGCTCTGCCAATTGCTTGCCTTTAGATGGCTATCGCGGATGCATGTCGCGGCATCCTCGTACTGCATATCGGTGAGCCTGAACTCACGGCACTGTTCGCCTGTCGCAGCAAGACACACCATCATGATGATCTCGAACATGAGTACTCCTTAGCGATCAATATGCTGGGGTTAATGCTCTATCTGCCTATTGCGCGGCTTCGCGCGGCGCGGACTTGGCCATCGCCTTGCCAAGCTCCTCGGCGCGCTCGATTTCCTTCAGCGCGTCGAGGTCGGGCATGAAGGTTGTTGCATAACCGCAATCGACGAAATGCACTTCACCCGTGACGGCGCCGGAAAGGTCGGACAATAGGTACAGCGCCGAGCCGCCCACCTCGTCGAGCTTCGGCGAACGGCGCATCGGCGAATGCTGCTGCTGATAATGCAGCAATGTGCGTGCATCCGAGATGCCCGCGCCCGCCAATGTCCGCATTGGACCGGCGGACAGCGCGTTCACGCGGATGCCCTGTGGCCCGAGATCCGACGCCAGATAGCGCACCGAGGCCTCAAGGGCGGCCTTGGCGACTCCCATGACGTTGTAGCAAGGCACAACCCGGGTCGAACCGCCATAGGTCAGCGTCAGTAGCGACCCGCCTTCATTCATCATGTCGGAGGCACGCTTGCAGATCTCCGTGAAGGAGAAGCACGAAATGACCATCGTGTGCTCGAAGTTCTTCCGCGTCGTGTCGCAGTAGCGGCCTTTCAACTCGTTCCGGTCGGAAAAAGCCAACGCATGGACGACGAAGTCCAGCTTGCCCCACTTGGTCCGGATCACGTCGAGCATGCGATCCACGCTGTCCAAGTCCTCGACGTCGACTTCTTCGATGATGTCTGCCCCAATGGATTCGGCCAATGGAACGGCCCGGCGACCGAACGCGCCACCCTGATAACTGAAGGCGAGTTCCGCCCCTTGACCGTGCAAGACGCGGGCAATGCCCCACGCGATCGAGCGGTCATTGGCGACGCCCATCACCAGGCCACGCTTGCCCGCCATCAACGGTCCAGGTTCTGCGATATCTTTCGTCGGTGCCATCGTGCTTACTCTATTGAAAGTTGACTAAAGTCCTGTCCCGCCAGCCTCAGCCATCGAACCGGCGGAAAACAAGAGAGGCGTTTGTGCCTCCAAAACCAAAACTGTTCGACATTACAGTATCGATCGCAACATCGTCACGCCGTTCACGGACAATCGGAACGTCCGCGACCTCCGGGTCGAGATTCTCAATGTTTGCGGACTCGCAGATGAACCCGTTGTTCATCATCAAGAGCGAATAAATCGCCTCGTGAACGCCTGCCGCGCCGAGCGAGTGGCCAGTCAGCGACTTCGTGGCGCTAATGGGTGGGCAGTCCTCGCCGAAGACATCACGGATAGCCTGAATCTCCAGGACATCGCCCTGGGGCGTCGATGTGGCATGCGGGTTTATGTAGTCGATCTTGTCATCGCCCAAACACTGCATGGCCATCCGCATGCACCGGACAGCGCCCTCGCCTGACGGCAGAACCATGTCGTAGCCGTCCGAGGTCGCACCGTAGCCGATGATCTCTGCGTAAATCTTGGCGCCGCGCGCCTTCGCATGCTCAAGGTCCTCGAGCACGAGCACACCAGCGCCCCCGGCAATGACAAAGCCATCGCGCGCGACATCATAGGCGCGGCTAGCCTTTTCGGGCTGATCGTTGAAGTCCGAGGACATCGCGTTCATCGAGTCGAACAAAACCGAGAGCGTCCAATCAAGCTCCTCGCCACCGCCTGCAAACACTACGTCCTGCTTTCCGAGCTGGATCAGTTCCGCTGCATTGCCGATGCAGTGCGCGCTGGTCGAACAAGCCGATGAAATTGAATAGCTCACACCCTTAATGTGATAGGGCGTCGAGAGCGTCGCCGAGTTGGTCGAGCTCATCGATTTGGGCACTTCAAACGGGCCGACTTTTTTCGGCCCGCGTTCCCGTGTCGTGTCGGCCGCCTTGACGATGGCCCGGGTCGAAGGACCGCCGGACCCCATGATCAGACCGGTCCGCTCGTTGGAGATGTCGCTCTCCTCCAGGCCCGCGTCCTGGATCGCCTGTTCCATAGCCAGGTAGTTCCACCCGGCGCCTGCCCCCATGAAGCGACGGACTTTCCGGTCGATGATTTCCTCCCAATCGAGGGAGGGGGCGCCGTGAACCTGAGACCGGAATCCAAGCTCGGCATATGTGTCGGCCTTGACGATTCCAGACTTGGCCTCCCGGAGCGAGGCCACGACTTCCTGGGCATTGTTCCCAATCGAGGAAACGATGCCCATGCCGGTTACGACTACGCGCTTCATTCGCTCAACGTCCTCAAAGCCTCAACGGCGACACGTCCGCCAACCCGTCACTAACCTTTGACTAGCCTTTAGCGGAGTCCGCTTCTTCCGCCTGGAAGAGCCCAACCCGAAGGTCTCTAGCCGTGTAAATCGTCTCGCCGTCCGCCTTGAGCCAGCCATGGCCGGTCCCAAGCGTGAACTTGCGGCTGATAACTCTTTGCACCTCGACGATATACTCAAGCTTCTGCACCGTCGGGACCACCATCCCCGAGAATTTCACCTCGCCGACCCCGAGGGCCCGGCCCTTCCCGGGGGCACCTGTACAGCCGAGAAAGAACCCGAGCAGCTGCCACAGCGCATCGAGCCCAAGGCAGCCAGGCATCACCGGGTCACCTTGGAAGTGACATGCGAAAAACCACAGATCGGGCTTAACGTCCATCTCTGCTACGATCCGCCCGCGTCCATACTCGCCGCCAGCCGGCTCAAGCAGCGGAATCCGGTCGAACATGAGCATGGGCGGCAGCGGCAGCTGCGCATTGCCCGGGCCGAACAGCTCGCCTCGGCCGCATGCGAGCAGGTCCTCATAGTCGAAGCTGGACTGCCGTTCCGCCAGTGGTTCCTGCACTCTTGGTTGTCCTTCGTCGGGTTTGTCGTCCTCTGGGTGGGCTGGTTTCCTAACACATGCCTTCGCCCACCAAAAGCCCACCTGACAGACCTGACTCCGTCGCTCAATCGATCTATCAAGTGATCCAGGTCAATGTCGTGGAGAGCACGCCGGGGCATAGGATTGCGGTTGACGCGGCTCCCTACTATATTCATAGCTTCAAGGACTTATTCGAGTAAGACGATGGCAGATACGACAACCGCGAACGATCCGAAGATGGCCCCAGCAGGCGATGCAGCGAAGATGCTGCGCGGAGCTGGACTTCGGCCTACGCGTCAGCGGCTTGCCCTCGCCCGGCTTCTCTTTGCCGAAGGCGACCGCCACGTCACGGCCGAGCGCCTACATGAAGAGGCTGTCGCGTCGAAGGTGCCTGTGTCTCTCGCGACCGTCTACAACACACTTCACCAGTTCACGGACGCTGGCCTGTTGCGTGCTGTAGCCGTGGAAGGGGCGAAGACGTATTTCGATACAAATACGTCGAATCACTACCACTTCTTCTGCGAAGAAAGCGCGGATCTGCTGGATATCGATACGAGCGCAATTCGTATTGAGGGCCTGCCCGAGGCGCCCGACGGCAAGGTCATCTCTCGTGTGGATGTGCTGGTCCGGGTCGTCGACAAGGACGGCTAGCGCCTTTCTGCGGCAGCTCTACAGCTGTTCCCTGGCTCGCTACTCAATCTTCTCGTTTCTGTATACGCCCCACAGTTTTTCCTGTTGGACGTAACCGGCGAAGTCGCCAACAGACAGCTCACACCAAGAGCCGTCGCAATCGACGACATTGCCCAGGACACCAGGCTGGAGCTGGGCCACGACGCCAGATCCTGACGATCGCCTCTTATGGAGCGGGATCGAAACCGGCCCTTGTTGCCCCTTGCTCCAAGGACTGATCAGGACGGTGCGCCGGCCGCTCAAGAGACTGTGGAAGACCCACCCGTCGGCCCCCTCGCTGTCCCGGACGCGCCGCCAGTTCTCGAATTCGGCAATGACTTCGACTGGTAGGCCTGCGCGGGAGAACACCCAAACGATCGACTGGTCCGTACTGGGTCCCCGCCGGACATTGACCTTATCGGACTTAAGGCTGACGAAGCGCGGCACTGGCAATCCGGAACTCTTGCCATTCGCCGCAACGGCTATGACAGCTTCGGCCGCCGCGACCGGTGACACGACGCTGAGCAGAACAGGCCCCGCGAGAAGTACGCCTGCTGCCAGAGCACGCGCCATTCTCGACCGCACAGTTCTGCCATTGTCCATCGACTCACCCCCTAAGCTGCCGAATCTTACCCCTTGAATGGCGAAGAAAAGTGAACGGATCGTGGCCCGGCGGCCCCAACGGACCCGCCTCAGGCGGCCCTCGGGCACAGTTGAGCCAAGTTGACGCTTTATCTCTCTCGATCGCTTCTGTTAGACAGAGCGCAGAATTCAACGAAAACTGGCTCTAGCCCAGCTCTTTGACGGGACATACTTATGGCTTCTGAACGACCGCTCGTTATCGTCACGCGTACGCTCCCCGATGTCGTGGAGACACGGCTACGGGAACTCTTCGACGCGCGGCTGAACCTAGAGGATAAGCCCTTTTCGCGGGACGAGTTGATCGCCGCCGTGAAGGAGGCCCATGTGCTCGTGCCAACCGTCACCGATCGTATCGACCGCACTGTGCTGAGCCAGGCCGGACCGAACCTCAAACTGATCGCGCAATTCGGTACTGGGGTCGACAACATCGACCTCGACACGGCGCGCAATCGCGCGGTCCTCGTTACCAACACGCCCGGCGTACTCACCGAGGACACGGCCGATATGACCATGGCCCTAATCCTTGCCGTACCACGACGGCTGACCGAGGGTGCCGCGCTCTTGAAGTCGGGCAGCGACGAATGGAAAGGCTGGTCGCCCACCTGGATGCTGGGTCAACGCATCTACGGTAAGCGCCTCGGCATTGTCGGCATGGGCCGGATCGGCCAGGCCGTAGCACGGCGCGCCAGGGCCTTCGGCCTCCAGATCCACTATCACAACCGGCGGCGGGTGCCGTCTGAGGTCGAGAAGTCACTTGAGGCGACCTATTGGGACAGCCTCGATCAGATGCTCGCACGGATGGACATTATCTCTATCAACTGCCCGCACACGCCGGCGACCTATCATCTCTTGTCGGCGCGCCGCCTCGCGCTGCTCAAGCCGACGGCCTATATCGTCAACACGGCCCGCGGCGAGGTGATCGATGAAAACGCCCTCGCCCGCATGATCGACAACAACGAATTGGCCGGCGCCGGGCTCGACGTTTTCGAGCATGAGCCTGCGGTCAACCCTAAACTGTTGCGGAACGACAGGGTCGTGGTGCTCCCCCACATGGGTTCGGCCACGCTCGAGGGCCGTATCGACATGGGCGAGAAGGTCATCGTCAACATCAAGACTTTCCTCGATGGCCATGCGCCGCCGGATCGCGTCCACCCCGCAATGTTCTAGCGACTGGGTTCGAGTAACTGGCGGTTCGTTACGAACGGGCCACTGCTGGAAGGGCCACGTGCTCCGGCCGAAACCCGAGGCCGATGATCCGGCCAGGAATGCGCCTGAGCAGCGGAAGGTCGTTTAGGACCCGAAGGGGCCACGGGACTTCCGTAAGTTCTTTGGCTTCAAGTACGGAGGAGATGACCCGGTCCTGCAAGAACACCTGCATACGCTGGGTCAGCTTAACCGGGAGCGCCCTGCGTTTCTGGACACGGGCGAGATCGGCTTCGGTGACGTTTCGCTCCAAGAGCGGCAAGGCCAGAGTATTGGCTGCAGCGACAGCATCTTGAACCGCGAGATTGACCCCCACACCTCCCATTGGTGACATCGCGTGAGCGGCATCGCCAATGCAAAGGAGGCCGGGCACGTACCATTTCTTCAGCCGATCGACCCGGACCGACAGCAGCTTTACGTCCTCCCAGGACTCAAGCTCACGCACGCGAACGCCGATCGAAGGCTTCAGCGCCATAATGCTCTGCCTCAAGGCCTCAAGCCCCTTGCGCCGCACCTCGTTGAAGCCGCCTTTGGGAATGACGTAGGCGCATTGCCAGTAGTCGCCGCGGTTAATCATGATGAAGAAGCGGCCCGGCTCTATCTTCCCCATCGTCTCTTCGCCATCGTCGGGCGAACGCGAGATTCGCATCCAAAGCACATCCATCGGCGCCCCGATATCCTCGACCTCCATCCTGGCTAGAGACCGTACCGTGGAGTGGCGTCCGTCAGTGCCCACGACGAGGTCTGCGTGGACCTCCAAATCGCCAGCGTGGGTCGCTGCCTTTAGACCGACAACCTTGCCGTTGTTCGTCAAGAGCTCGTCCACATCTGCACCCATATGAAGGTCAAAGGTGGGAAAGCGTCTTCCTTGCGCCGCAAGAAAATCGAGAAAATCCCATTGCGGCATCAGTGCGATGTATTTCGCGGCCGTCGGCAGATGGGAAAAGTCGGCGACCTGCACCATGTGATCGGCGATTTCGACGCCTAGATGGTCCACCTTCTGATGGGGCAACTTCAGAAACTCATCGAGCAAACCTAGCTCGTGCATCACTTCCATCGTCGAGGGGTGAATCGTGTCACCGCGAAAGTCGCGAAAAAAGTCCGCATGCTTCTCAAGGACGGCCACCCGCACGCCCGCGCGGGCCAGCAGGAAACCCAGCATCACGCCCGCAGGCCCGCCGCCGGCAATCGCGCACTGGACCGTGATCGTCTGTTGCTTCGGCTCGTCAGACATCGCGTAGCCCCGCTGCTAGAGCCTTTCATGGCTAGATTGGATCAATTCTGTTGCGCGTCTGATGGGTGGGCTGTGGTGAACCAGGCCGAAGCGCGATGCACCCACATCGGGCAAGGACTGTTTCGCCACAGAGCGCCATCAGGGCGCAATCCCTTCGGGACCGGGCGTTTTGGGCCCATGA
>JASJEH010000108.1 GCA_030064755.1 Methyloceanibacter sp.
GCGGGGTGCCAGCTGACCCGCGGATCAGCTGGGTGTCGTATTTGAGCGAAGAAATGTAGTCCGTGATGCAAATACTCTCGCGGTCATACAGAGCCGAGATATCTCTGTCGTGCTCTTGCTTGTATGCATCGGTAATACCCTTGGCGGTATAGGATGTGGCACCACAGTGCGTATGGTGGACGACAACGACATTCTCAATGCCGAACAGGTGTTGGGCGACGGTCACAGACCGAAGCGCGTCAACAGCTCGCCCGCCTGCGACAACAACATCAAAAACCGTTGCGGTAGATGCAATCTTGTTACCAGCCTCGTCGGTAATGACATTGCCGGGATAGACATCGCCAAGCTCCGCTGCGACCGCAGCAGGAATACCAGTCGCGCGCGGGTCGAAGCAGTAAACGACGACTGTTCTCAGGGGGACCGCCTTGGCAAACTCTTTCCGCACGGCGCGCTCGTTGTAGTCCGGGCTCTTGGAGAAAGCGTAGGCATCAAAACTGCGCTGGATATCGCACATCGTTTCTCTCCTGGGTTCATATGCGGGGCAAATCGTCGATCTACATCTCGGTGCTCCGTGTAGAACGTGCATTTGCCATTACGGGTATATACCTATTCTATTCACCAAAAAAATGGATCGCGTTCATGGGGTCTCTGCCTTCAGTATACTGAGCAAGTTCAGGAGCTCGGCGCGACCCGCGCCAAGCTCTTCAGCAACTGAGGCTTGAATGGAGTTCCAAAGGGGGACGGCAGTCTTCAGAACTTTTTTGCCTCTGCTGGTTAGTCCGATGAGGCGTGTGCGTTCGTCATCGCCTGGCCCAAAACGAATGAGATTCATCTTCTCTAGGACGCGAATGTTGCGACCCAGTGTGCTGCGATCGAGCTCTGTGTCCTTCGCGAGTTCACTTATCGTCGGTGCCTTCAAGTCTGAAATCGCAAGAAGCTGAGCAAACTGCGTAACGTTGACGCCTGCCGGCTCCAGTGCCTCGCTATAGCGTTTCGTCACGGCTCGGGTAGCCTGACGAAGAAGTGTGCATATGCAGATTGAATCCTTCATAGAAAAGGGTATATACCCGCATAATGGAAAATGTCAAGTAGCAAGGGAGAGCCGACATGGCACGAGCAGCGTCGAAACCAAGGGATTCGGCAACCTTAGAGCGTAGCCCGGGTCGTGGCCGGATATTCGATTCGATCACCGATACTATCGGCGATACCCCGATCGTCCGTCTCGACCGCATCGCTGAGATGAAAGACGTGCCGGCGTACTTGCTCGCAAAGTTGGAGTTTTTCAACCCGATAGGCAGCGTCAAGGATCGCATCGGCGTGTCGATGATCGAGACACTCGAGGCATCGGGCAAGATTCGCCCGGGCATCACGACCTTGATCGAGCCGACCTCTGGTAATACCGGCATCGCACTCGCATTCGTTGCCGCCGTCCGCGGCTATCGCCTAATCCTGACCATGCCCGACACCATGTCGGCTGAGCGTCGCAAGATGCTCAAGCTTTTGGGTGCAGAACTGGTCCTGACCGAGGGCGCCAACGGTATGCGTGGTGCGATACAGCGCGCCGACGAATTGGCCAAGGAGATTCCCGATGCGACCATCCCGCAGCAATTCCAGAACCCTGCCAACCCTGAGGTTCACCGCCGGACGACCGCCGAGGAGATCTGGAACGACACCAACGGGAACGTCGATGTGTTCATCTCAGGTATCGGAACCGGGGGGACGATCACCGGCGTTGGACAGGTGTTGAAAGCCCGCAGACCGGATCTGAAGGTGATCGCGGTCGAGCCCGCGGACAGCCCGGTCCTTTCAGGCGGTGAACCCGGTCCACATAAGATTCAGGGCATCGGCGCTGGGTTTGTCCCGGGCATCCTCGATACCAGCATCTATGACGAGGTGATCACAATCGGCAACGACGAGGCGCTCGACTATGCCCGGCTATGCGCGCAGGTCGAAGGGATTCCAGTTGGGATCTCGTCCGGCGCCGCGATCGCGGCCGCAGTGGAGGTCGCTGGCCGCCCCGGCATGGCCGGCAAGAGCATCGTGCTCATCATCCCCTCGTTCGCCGAGCGCTACCTTTCGACAGCCCTGTTCGAGGGGCTGGAGTAGCCCAGCCGCTGGGCGCTTCATGCCTCTACAGACGAAGCGGACGATGAGCTTCGCAAGCTTGAACCCATGCGCAACTAGGATAGGTCGGACCGCACATCCATCTCTCTTTCCGAATTGACGACTTGATCCTAGAGTAGGCTTTCTTGTCGCTGCGGGGTGAAGGTCACTATGAATCGAAAGCAGCAATATCTCGCTAAGCATGGGAGAGTTCGCCAATCAGCGACAAGTTACCTAAGCTTGATCCTCAAGGCTGGCGGCGACAAGAGCTCGCCGAACGTGTGCGGCACCATGTCGACTAAACAAGATTCCCTCTGGCCCCGCACCATCGCTCACGCCGACATGGACGCCTTCTACGCTGCTGTGGAGCAGCTGGATGACCCATCGTTACGCGGCAAGCCGGTCCTTGTCGGCCCCAGAAGCAATCGCGGAGTTGTACTCACCGCCAGCTACGAGGCTCGCCCTTATCGCGTTGGAAGTGCAATGCCGATGGCCAAGGCACGACGCCTTTGCCCCGAGGCTGCGATCGTTCCACCCCGATTCGATCGCTATCAAGAGGTATCGCGCACGGTGATGGATGTCTTTGCAACTTTCTCGCCTGAGGTTGAGGCCTTGAGCCTCGACGAGGCTTTTTTGGATATGACGGGATCGGAACAGCTGTTTGGCGAGCCGAAAGCGATAGGTCGCCAACTCAAGCGCGCGGTATACGAGGCCACCGGGGGGCTCACGGCGACCGTCGGTCTCTCGTCAACGAAGTATGTAGCGAAAGTTGCAAGCGCCTACGGCAAACCCAATGGCCTGACAGTCGTTCCGCCGAAACAGGCAAAAGCCTGGCTCGCAGCCCTCTCCGTGCGTTGGCTCTGGGGGGCCGGGCCGAAGATGCAACGGCGTCTCCATGATTTGGGTTTGCGGACTATCGGCGACGTAGCCAAAGCCGACCCGAAGTTCCTATACAAAGAGCTAGGCAAGGCTGGTCCACACTTTCATGCGCTTGCACACGCGGAAGACCCCCGAGCCGTCACGGGCCATCAAGGGGGTAAGAGTATCGGATCGGAACATACGCTCTCCACCGACACTGCCGACACAGCCGAAATCAAGCGTCACCTTCGACGTTCTGCTGAGACCATCGGCAGACGTCTACGCAAGAAGGGCTACTTTGCTTTGGGCGTTGGTGTAAAGCTGAAGACGGCGGATTTCCAGCTTCTTACCCGTCAGCGCCGGCTGACGGAACCAACCGACGTTACCGAGAAGATCTATTCTGTCGGCGTTGAGCTCCTTAAGGTCTTCGATCATCAGGGCCCGTTCCGCTTGGTCGGCATGGCTGCACACGCTTTGGTTAGATCCGAAGAACAGACCCAGCTAAACCTCTTCGGCGGCTCAGCGCGTCAGCGCCGGCTCGAGGCCGCCATCGATGACCTTTCCGAGCGATACGGTGCGAATATCGTGCATCGCGGCAATGACCTCGCCAGACCGTCGCGTGCTCGTTTAGCAGCCACACTGGACTTCCTAGATGACGACTCAGTCGATTAGCTGATGCCGTCGGGGCCGCTTGTCCGGTTTGCAACCGAAAGCAGGAACCCTCAACCGCGCGATTGAAGCCGGCATTGTGCCAGATGCAGACACTCACTGAGCAGAGAGGGAGGGATTCGAACCCTCGGCACGCGAAGGGTACGGCGGTTTCCGAATCGCTTGTTTTCAGGGCCCCAATTTGACGGACTTCGAAGCTTAGGATCAATTCGACTCGGACGGGCGGCAGCCATTGGGAGACGGTGTATGAAGATCGGCATTTTGGGAAGCGGCAACATGGGGCGCAGTCTGGGTATGCGTTGGGCCGAGAAGGGCCATGATGTTTTCTTCGGCTCGCGCTCGCCGGACAAGGCGCAGGCCGTCGCCGATTTCGTCGGACACGGAGCAAGAGCTGGGTTGCTCGACGAGGCTGCTGCCTCCGGCGACGTCCTTCTACATACGGCGCGGGGCGCGTCCTTTTCCGATATGCTATCGAACAAGGGTGTCCTAAATGGGAAGGCCGTAATCGATCTCAACAACTGGCCGATACACGCGGGTTTGACGTTCGATCCGATCACCGAGAGCCATGCCGAAATGCTCCAGGCGGATGCGCCGGACGCGCATATTGTCAAAGCCTTCAACATGTTCGCGCAGGAGCTCTTCGAGCAGGACGCGGCCACCATCACCGCTCACCGTGTGTCACTGCTCATGGCCGGTGACGACGCTGGGGCCAAAGCGATAGTAGGAGACCTTGGTGCGGAACTGGGTTTCATGCCGATCGACGCGGGGCCGCTCCGAAACGCCCGATTGATTGAGACCATGGGGGACATGATCCGCTATTTGATCATCGGTGCCGAGTTGGGCCCGTTTGCGACTCTGTCCGTCCAAACGCTTCCAAGTACAGACAGCGAGCGCCTTGGCGGGCGTCAGGCTGGGTCTCTCGACAACTCTGACGCGTCGTAGACGCTCTTGAGCGGCCCTGATTACGGACCATGCGGGATGAATCTCGGCACAATGCTTCGGAGGCGACTGAAGCTCGGTCTACTGAGTGAAGGCATCGGCGGAAGAGGCGCCATCCGTGTCACTTGGCAGTCAGGACTTAATAGACCCGATCCCCGCTTTAGGTCATCAGGTGACATCATCGCGAGGATGCGGCACGTCTAACTTGCGACACTAAGTCGACATCCTCAGCCTGGCGATTGAGGTCTGCTAAGTGCCAAAAGCGGACGCACTTGTACTTTCGTTATCTGGCGGGCCTTGACGTCGTTCTCATCTATCATGGGGGCCCATCTGCGCTCCTCCCGTGCAGACATTTTGTAGGAGACAGAACGTTTGTTTGACTGCGGCTGCTGCCGATCCCTGCACACAATGCGTATCTCAAAGGAGTGGACAGGAGCCGCTGCGCTCGTTCGGCGTCGCCCTTCTTTGAGCGAACTCTCATCCAGGCTTTCTGTTTTGGGAG
>JASJEH010000037.1 GCA_030064755.1 Methyloceanibacter sp.
GGTCTGAGCAATCATGCCAGGCCATTACAACGGCCCGTATTGAGGGGAGTCAGAACCGACAGCTCTAAGTAGACAAGAACAAAGCCCCGCAGCCAGCACACAAGATTGCGGCGCGGGGCGCCCCTATATCGCATCATCTGTTGTCTGTCTCAGCGCCTGAGCTAGCATCGAATAGAGCGATCGAATCGCGTGTCACGTTATGGTCCGACGTTCATCTACTAAATCGGTCAGAGCATCAGGGTATCTGATGCTCGTTCTTGAACCGGCAAATCTCAGCCCACACGTCCTCATCCACGGTCTCCTCTGTAACTCGGGAGAATATCCGGCTGAGCATTTCTCTTTCCTGAGCATCGACGGTTCCGTCCTCAAGTGCGAGCCTCTCGAACATGGCGAGTTCAGCAGCATCAATCGTTCCGTCATTCGCAAACGCGGCCAGGAATGAGTACTGCATGATTGCATTCGCATTCGACTTCGTGGCCATTGTTCTTTCTCTCCCTGTTCATCCCCTGCACAGGCTGAGTGTAGCGGACTAGGGTCTCAGGCTAAGCTTGGCGAGCTGGCTGACTCAAGCCGAGCGCTTGTCGAGCATTATCGAGCGTTAATTCGCGAATGCTGAGGGGCGATATAGGTGGACGTCCCCTTGTCCCGTTCGCGAGCGTATCAGGACGTCGCTCCAGGACCAGCCTCATTCCAAGCCATCGTTCGAGGTGAGACATAGCATCCCATGACACACACAGATCAGATGAGACAACGACCGATTTCCTCACGAAACGACAGCCCTTCGGCGCAAAGTACAGATACTTGGAGGAGAATACAGCGCGTCACCAGAGACGCTGTTCAAGCAGTCTTGCCCGTCTAGGGAGGCTGATTGCATCAACGGGTGGGCAGTCAAACCCATTTATACCGAGACGGGATACTCAGAACCATTGGCAGTGTTCCGGACACCGGCTTCGAACAAGCTGGCGCCAGTCTCTGGATTCTGTCGCGGATGGAGCCCAACATGCTTCTCGAAGCGATTATGTTTCATGACGGCAAGACGAACGTAAAGTGGACGATTACGCCGACGGTCGCGAGCGAACAAGGCAATACGCTCATAGACAGCCTACAGGACAATGCCCCCGGTTTCGTGGATGAACTTGAGTACTCCGTAACCAGAGGAGCTACTAAGCCTTGGTCCAGTTGCCAAGAGGAGGCGATACCCTGCGAATAGTCTTCAAGGAGAACTAGCCGTGAAATCTGGTCGCATCGTTGTGGCAGAGCGCGGCGGACCGGATGTTCTGCAATGGGAACTGACGGATGCCTGCGACCCAGCAGCGGGTCAGGCGAGAATTCGGATATGGACCGCAGGCGTTTCCTACGCCGACATGCTGATGCGCGAAGGCGTTCATCCCGAGAAAACTCCGCTTCCCTTCACCCCTGGTTGGGATTTCGTCGGGGAAATCGACAAGCTTGGCGACGACGGTTCTCGCTTTCACCTCGGTCAGATGGTTGCCGGCTTGCCGATACAGGGGGGATATGCACAGCATATCTGCCTGGCCGAGGCTGAAATGACTCCGGTCCCCGAGGGGCTTGACCCGGCTGAAGCCGTTTGCCTGATCTTGAACTACGTGACCGCTTACCAAATGCTGCATCGCTTGGGTCATGCATCAAAAGGTCAACGTGTGCTCATCCACGCCGCTGCCGGTGGTATCGGGACAGCTCTCCTCGAACTCGGTCGCCTTGTTGGCCTTCAGATGTATGGGACAGCGTCAAAATCAGGGTTCGACACTGTCTCCAAGTACGGGGGCATTCCCATTGACTATGAAAGCACTGATTTTGTCGACGAAATCCGCCGCCTGACAGGTGACGGCGTGGATTTTGTTTTCGACGGCATCGGTGGAACCTATGTTTGGCGTTCCTTTAAGACGCTTCGGCCGCGCGGCAAAGTGATCACGTTTGGCTTAACTGCGTCACTTCGAAAAGGGGAACTGGCAGGAGGGCTGCGCTATCGATTTAGAGGCCTCGCGAGACCGGCTTTGTATTCCCTTCTTGCGTTTTTCTCGCCTGGAGGGCGGCGGATTTCACTCTACAGCATTCAAAACTTGAGACGGTTGAAACCCGCGTGGTTCGACGAAGATCTGCGGGCACTGTTCGACCTGCTTCGGGAAGAAAAGATCAAACCTATCATCGCCCAGCAGATACCGCTGCATGAAGCAAGAAGGGCCCATGAACTTCTCGGCGAAGGATCAGTGCTAGGCAAGATTGTGCTGCGCTGCGACGACACAAAGACCCGATGATGAAGGGAGCTGAATTATGGATACGACAAGATCAGAAAAAATGGCCAATGAGTTCTTGGCAAAGGGAGAGCCTTTCAAGCGAGAGTATGTAGGTTTTGGGTCATTAGCGGTCCTCTTACAACTATTGGTCGGCACAGCTTAAGCTTTAGTCGCCGGCGCGCGCCCAAAAGCGTGCCGAAGCTCATTCTTGGCCGCATCGAGCCGCGCTCGGTCCTCATCGGACAAGTTCTTGCCAGCGCGGTTCATATAGAAGACCAGCATCGACATGGCCGAGCGAAAGGGGTCGGCCTTGCGGCGTGTGCTTGCCTCCGCCGAGCGCTTAAGCGATGCCGCGATCCGCTTGGGGTCCTTGAAGGTAAAAACGCCTTTCTCAAGGTCGAGCGCGTTCGAGTTCTGGGTGACGTCCTGTGACCAACGCCTTGGTTTTTGTTCAACCATCATATGGGCAAGGATGAGGACAGCCAGTTTGGACCGGCCATCGCTAACGAGCCTTCTTAGCTTTGGTCCAAAGACAAACCCTAAATCGCGACAGTGTTCGTTTCGAGGCTGTCTGCGTGACCCGCGTAAAGCAACCATCGAGTGAGGTGCAAAGAAACGGCATGTCCGCTTTGGGTCAGCAGTCGACATCATTGAGCGGACAAGGCACGTCTGGTTTGGCCCCTTAACCTGACATGCTCCTTTGCGGCATTGAGGTCGGCTTTGTGCCAACAGCGGACATTCTGATGCTCCACAGGCTTTCTGACCTGACGTAGCCTTCAGGAGATGCCCAGTCGCAATGACTAGGGAAGGCGGAATTGATGCGGCGTGGGGCGGGAAACGGTTTGGTATTGTACGGTCTCGCAGTTCCTCGGTGGTTCTTGCATGCTTGGGAAGGAGATACGGCTTCATGATCCCTTCGATACTGTTGCGCTTTGCTGTCGCCACCGTGGTGGTGATGCTCGATGCCGTAGCCCTGCGTGCAGGGGACGACGTGGCCGCGATTGAGCAGCGGCTCAGGCAATGGACCGATGCTTTCAATGCCGACCAAGTCGAGGCGGTGTGCGACCTGTTCGCCCCCAACCTGATAGCAAACTACCGTGGCCAGCCGGAAAAGAACTTCGACACGCTGTGTTCAGGGTTGCAGCGGGCCCTGACCACAAGCCAGCGCGACCACAGATACGCACTTGAATTGAATGAGATCATGGTCTCCGGCGACATGGCGGTGGTGCGGCTGATCTGGCACCTTACCGTGACCGATAAGGAGACCGGAGAGATGATGACCTCATCCGACCGCGGTATCGATGTCTTTCGCCGCCAGCCCGATGGCCAGTGGCGGATCGTCCGCTACATCGCCTATGAGATGGAGTGAAGGGCATCGGCGGCAAGGGCGGCGTGCGCGTGGCTTGGTAAGGAAGAGCTGATTGAGACGATGTCCGCTCTGGGTCATTAAGTAACATCAGACCGCGACCCAGGGACGACGGCTTGGTACCTAAAGGTGGCCATCGTTCGCGCCTTGTTCGCGCAGGCGGCCAAGGAGCTGATGCTACAGCGCCATCGACTGGACCGGCTTCGACGTTTAGTCACGCCCATTCCGGCTGCGGGCGTGCGTCGCAAACATCGCCATGAGGACAAAGATCGTTGCACAGATTGCGACGCTCTTTGCGACGAACAGGGCAGCCGGCAGCAAGGATGTAGTAGATTTGCTAAGAAGCGTCGCGATGCCCCCAGTGTCGAACATCAGTATGGTTGCGATAAAGAGCGCACCGATAACTACGCCCGTCGCCGAATTAACGATCAGAAACCGAACGAAATTTGATGTATCGGCTTGTGCTACGGCCTGTTCGCGCCGGTACGCGAGCAGTATGTCATGTGCTGTTTCAGGTTTCATCGCGTGAGCATCCTTGATTGCCAGGCGTTTTCTGTAAGAGATCGTAGGAGGGCTTACGGTCCGAAAGCGCAAGAGGATCACTGAGCGATAAGTGATCGTGCGGCCACCAATGCGCCCTACTCTGGAGAGATCGACGCACACGAATGCGCAAGGGTCGCCGAAGCCAAGGCTCCAGGTGTCAGGCATCGGCGCAACATTGCGGCGCTCAGCGACGCTCTGCGAGCGCCAAGCCTCAAGGGGGTACGTGCCTTGTGGGGTCAGGACGAGAGGCTGGGGAAATACCCCCTATTAGTGCAGGACAGGAAAGCACTGCCAGGGGGGGTCCCTGGGCCTATGGGGTACTGGTGCGCATCGGTCTGCGGGAGACGAGCAACCAGTAACGCCAAGCAATGTAGGGCTCAGTTCAGAAAGGCGCGGGCCTGTCTGATAAAGCTGACATCTGGGTCACCCTTGCGCGTCTCACAGCAACCGGCGGACCCAACTCCACAGCCCCACGGCCGTGCAATAGGCGGCAGCGGCCAGCAGCGTGATCTTGATCCACAGTGCTGAGGGAAACGGATTGACGATCGCGATGCCGGCGACGATAGCCCAGGCAACCACCACGAGCCCGGTGAGGACGCGCAACCGCACCACGCGGAAGGGATGCACGTAGAGGATCGGTACGAAGGTGAGCACCACGAGGAAGGCGACCACGGCGAGCGCCCCGTAAGGCGGCAGACCGAGGACGAAGAGATAGAGCAGAACGATGTTCCAGACGGCGGGGAAGCCAACGAAGAACCCCTCCTTCGTCTTGCTGTGGAGGTCAGACATGTGGAACAGGCCCGACAGGAGGACGGCGATGGCCGCAGGGACCCGAGTGCTCTCGGGTAACATGTCGGTCTCGGTGAGCACGAAGGCTGGGATGGCGACGTAGGTGAGATAGTCGACGATCAGATCGAGCCGTTCACCGCTGAAGCGCGGCAGCACTGTCTTGACGTAGTAGAGCCGCGCCAATGGACCGTCGATCGCATCGACGAAGAGCGCGATCCCGAGCCAGACGAACATCGTCTGCCAGTCGCCCTCACGGGCGGCCCGGAGCGCAAAGAGCGCCAGCACGGCGCCGATCGCGGTCAACACATGGACCGAGAAGGCGCGTAAGCGGCTGATGGAAGTCTTTGCCTGGTTCTCCGTCACCGCACCAATCTTGCCCGAAGCGACGCCGTCCGCAGTAGTCCCGGCAGCCTCGCAAAGTTGACAGCAATCCTACGCGCCTCATCAAAAGTCAGAACCTGCGCTAAGTCAGCAGGTGAAAGTTTGTGCTCGCCTGATCCGCAGAGCCTTGCATTTCGTTTCGTTGGTAACCGTCTAGCGCTAACGCACGCTTCGGGTGAGTGGCAGTGCGGGCGTTGTCCTTCGAGACGGCAACGAGCCTCGGCCATACCGTTCTCCTAATTTGGCCGGGGCTCGTGAGCAGGCCTATCTTCGACACCGCGGAGGAGACGGATGCTAGACCAACCCGACTGGGACAACGAAGACGAATATCCGAAGAAATGGTCATCGTTCGGCCTATGGGCGTCGCTACGCATCTTGCTCACCGGCAGTTGGCAGTTCACTCAGGTCCAGATGTTGGTATCGCTTCCGAATGCTGGGAAGCCGCTGACTGGCAAAGAGATGGAAGACATCCATCGAGAGATGCTTCGGGGATACCTTGCGCAGAAGCCACGCGTTTAGCTATCCCTGGCCTCACTTAGCGCTTGCACCAAGGCCGCGACGGGCGGCCTAATCGCATCCGCAACAGCCTCGGCAGCTTGGCAACAGTCATGGCGACATCGGCCATCGTCACTCGGACAAGAACCAGACAATGATCGCTAGGCTGACCCACCAGGCTGCGATCCAGCCAGCAAGTAAGTAAACTCCGGTCCAGAAGCGACTTTGAGCCTCGCGTTCGTATGCGTCCATATCGCCGTCCTGCAGGGCCTTTTGTATGCGTTCTTTGCTATTCATGGCAGTCGTGCTCATGGCATTCCTCCGCGTTCGCCCTTAATAGCTCCGGCAGCTTAGCAACATTCACAGCAACCCTACGCGCCTCATCGAAGGTCAGAACATGAGCTATGTCAGCGTCGGACTGCTTCTCTCTCGCGTAGACATAGGCAAGTGCCTGCCCAGAGCCGTCGAGGACTTTGTAGCCGCCAGGGATCTGCTCAACCTGCCAAGGTTCTGGGAAACGGCTTGATGTTACGGGAAGTCCCTCTGTTGCTTCCGTCCCGTAGGCAGATGTCTTGGGCATGGTAGCCTCCTTCAACGACTCCAAGGAGGGTTTCTCATTGTCTGTCTCGCCGTAGTGTCGTCTAGATAAGCGACGCGGCTGTATGACGAGAACAGGGCCCGAGAGATGGCTGCAGGAATAGCGACTGGTGTGGGTCTGGGAACGACTGCAGGCGCAGCCGCTGGGTCCCCTGATGTCGGGTTAGCCTTGGGCCTCGGCTTCGGCATAATTCTTGGGTCAATCCTGCGTAGTCGCGGAAGTCACCGGTGTTCACGGAGATAGACTGATGATAGGGCTTGCTCAGTTGACAATTCCGGTTAGCGACTTAGCAGCCTCGGTAGCGCTCTATGAACAGGCCCTAGAAGTAAGAGCTGCATTCACATCTGTAGAATATGGTTGGTCGCAGCTTGAAGGCATTGCCGTGCCTTTGGCTCTTTACGTCCCCGGGAAAGGTGGCGGTTCCGGCAAACTTGACGGCAGTTTGGACTTTCAACTCTTTGCCGACGACTTTGAGGATATTCGAAACCGACTTCCAGACAGCGCCACCAACGCTGGACTCCACCAGAACGATGATGGCAGCACGACGTTGGAATTCTCTGACCTGGACGGGAATCGAGTGAAGATGTTTCGGGCTTCAAACGAAAACGGCGCGTAGAAACCAAAATTGAAACTTAGAGATTAGCGCGAACCACGCTTGTTGAAAGCCACGCTCCTCAATTGCTGTTGTAGCGGGCGACTTATTGCCTAGTGGCGGATAGCGTCGGAATCGGGCGCTAAGGACTTTGCCATGAGCTGATTTGATCGATTTCGTTGGTCCAGATGTATCCGCTGAAGCCCTCAGGAACACGACCAAGAAGCTCAGGGGTGTCTATTCCGATGGTGCGCTTAGCACCGTCATAAGGCCCAACAAGGATGATCTCCGTGTTGTTTGCAGCCATGCGCTCCTGAAAGCGCAACGGCCACCCCCACAGAAGAGGTGCGTAATTGATGGGAACGGCAATAATCTGGCTGCGGCAAGAATGTGGAAAATAGCCCGACCAACCCAAGGCCGCATATCTCAACAAACAGGCCTTTACTGATGTCCTGTCAAACCCTCGCAACCCGTCGATTTGATCGACCACTACCTGGGTAGGTTTGCTGCCGCCATAGACGCCAAAGACTTGGCTTTGATACTCGCTGTTTTCCAGCAGGTCGGTCAGCGCGAGACCTTCGGAGCGTCGGTTACTCTTGAAGTTGATCAGAAATTTGCGTTTCGGGAAGGTGTCCAGAACATCAGTGAGGCTTGGGATCAAGCCTAACCCAGAGCCACGCAAGGGGAAGGTTTCACCATCTGCGCTGTACCGGTAGGCAACGTCGAGCGTCTGAAGTTGGTAAAACGGGATTTCATTCGTTTGACCCGTTCCGTTTGTTCGGCAGTCCACCGTCCAGTCGTGAAAGACGGCAAAAATATTGTCAGGTGTCAGGTGGACATCAATCTCAACAACGTCCGCCCCTGCTTCAAATGCGGCTCGCATTGATGGGATCGTGTTCTCAATGAAGCCATGCGTGATGGGCTGTACGGGATTTGCTGTGCAGGTGTCATTACGGACAGTATCGCCTGCAAAAATCTGATGCACCCCGCGATGCGAGAGGAGCCGAGGCTTTCCACCGTCCTCTTGGCGTACAAGAAAGCTCGTATTGTTGGCCCAGATAAATGCGGCAAGCAGCAGAAGAGCAATAACGATACGACGCAACATGGTTTATAGCCTACGCACTCTTCTTCGCTATATCGAGGTCGGTAGTGATGATGATTCCGAGATTGCGCGAGCAACGGACGCCTCGTCGAATATGGCGCCATGATCCCAGATCATCGGCATCGAGAAGCGTTATTGTCTCGGGGAGCTGATTGATGAGCACTCCAGCTTCCCCCGCACTGACGGACTATATCGCGTGAAACATCCGATAGAAGTGGGTGCACCTTCCGATAAGACTGGCGCCGGTGGTCCGATACCCTCGTTTGTTAGGACGTTCGTGTTGTGAAAGACATGCCTGCCAGTTGACCCCAACACGGCTCCGACCTGACCCTTGAATCGCGTGGAAGACGAGAAAACCCCGCCTCGTCCAAGCGATCTTCTGAGCCCGGCGTTGTCAAACGCGCCTGGGCTCTTTTTTTCGCAACCGGAAGGCTGCAACGAGCAAATCCAAAGACTAGTCCCAAGCCGTACTTATTATGGGCCAGTCGGGACGAGCCTCCCCGACCCTCCCTTGGAATGGCCCCGGCTCCGACCCTTCTCCCTCCTTTACTGGGGTCGGGGCCTGCCAGCTACAGCCATAGAGGTCTCATCGGTGCGCAGCTCAGCTCCCGGACAACTACGCCATCCCTGTCCGCTTTGGGTCATTAGCTGACATCAGCAGGCGAATCTGGAACGTCCGGTTTACACCCGAAAGCAAACATCTTCGGCTTCGGCACTCTAGGACTTCGGTTTAGGCTTCCGCATCATTTTCTTAGCGATCCTCTCTGCGGCCGTCTGTTCTGAAAGGGGGATCAGCGCGTCGCTACTCCAGCCCGGTCGAGATGAAACCGGACGACGCTTGCCAGGCTCGCACCGGGTCACAGGATGGGCGGCAATCTCTTTTTCAAGTCGCGCGGCCTCCTCTTCAGGAGTTTCACCAATAAGGACCCGCTTGCCCGCCGTTCGATTGCGATAAGGCTGCGTCTTCTTGTCCAAGCTCATCGATGAATCTCCAGATGTTGAAGGTAAACTGCATGCTGAACGGCGCGAACAAGTGGCTCACAAGCCGGAAGCTCTATCGAGTTGACGATCTCGCAAGTCTCGACGGTCTGGTGCGGTGGCAAGACGACATGGGGACAATCGAAATGACAATCGAGCCATGCCCCATTTCAAGCCACCTCGGTGTTTTGAGGAATTCTCGCTCGTTCGTGCTATTTGAGGCCTACTGACGTTTCGAATCGATTGACCCTAACCTACTCGCTAACCTACACGATTGGTATTTTTGTGTTCGAGACCGGTCGCAGTGCCGGCCTCCAATCCTAGCGAAAAGCTGCGAATCCAAATTGGCATTTGCCTATCATGAGGATATTGCCGTCTCACACCGCCTCCTAAACAAGCATCGCAAGTGTGCCGCAGCACGACAGGTATCGCCTTCGGCCGCGCGCAATCGAGGTCCAATTCTAGAGGTGTTGATGCGCGTGCTTCCGAAGACCGGCATCGTACTCGAAATCGGGTCGGGGTCCGGGGAGCACGCCGTCTGTTTTGCCAAAGCGTTGCCTAAGCTCGTCTGGCTCCCGAGTGACCCGGACATGCTTGCGCGCGCGAGCATTGAGGCTTGGATCGGCACCGAGCACCTCGCCAATGTGCGTGCGCCTGTCGCCATCGATGTGCGCCGCGAGACATGGGGCGTGGAGAACGACGCCCCGTTTGACGCGATCGTCTCCCTGAACATGATCCATATTGCCCCATGGGCCGCAAGCCTCGGCCTTCTTGCCGGGGCGGGCCGTCTCTTGCGTACCGGCGGTGTCCTCTTCCTCTATGGGCCCTTCATGCGCGGTGGCCTGCACACAGCCGCTTCCAACGCTGCATTCGACGTAGACCTCAAGAGGCGGGACAACAGCTGGGGCATTCGTGACGTCGACGAACTCGTCCTCGAGGCCGCTCCTCACGGATTTGAGCTGCACGAGGTTGTTGCGATGCCGGCGAACAATCTTTCGCTCGTTTTCGTCAAGCGAAATCGTACCCATCGCTCCCCTGCATTCGAGGCCGAACGAGGCTCAGCGAATTGAAGGAAAACCAAGACGCCACGAAGCTCGCCACTCGAATGTCAGCTTTGGGTCATTAGGAGACATCGGTGTGTGCGACTGTGATGTCCGCTTTTCTCCCTCAAGCGGACCTGTCAGGAAGCTCGAGCCTCATGAGGTCCCGTAACTACTTCACTCTCCGCTCGTATCTTTGACACGCCCG
>JASJEH010000008.1 GCA_030064755.1 Methyloceanibacter sp.
GGGCGGCATGGCGGTCACGCCGCGTATCGAGGCGGCCTGGCTGCATGCCTTCGACGACGTGACCCCGGACGCAAGCCTCGCCTTCGCCTCCACCGGCATTGGCTTCACGGTCGACGGCGTGCCGCTCGCGGAGGACTCCGCGCTGCTGGACGCCGGCCTCGACCTGGCGATCTCAGATCGCCTCTCAGCGGGCGTCTCCTACCAAGGTCAGTACGCAGACAATGTCTCCGACAACGCCGTCAAAGGCCGCCTGACGTGGTTGTTTAACTAGGAGCGGGGCATCTTTCTCTTTTGTCATGCCCCGATACACGGGTCTGGCTGTGCCAGCCCGAGTACAGGCTTGATCGGGGCATCCAGTAATGAGTCCCGTGCCGTATCGCGACGGGCGGTGTCTACTGGATCGCCGGGACAGGCCGGGCAACGATGAAGGGGAAGATGGCGCTTGGAGATCCAGTAACGTCGCTCCAAAACAATGACGCCACGAAGTGGCTCAACGTGCACACCATTCGTGATAGCCCTTGGCGCGCAACTCGCAGGCGGGGCACTGCCCGCAACCATAGCCCCATGCGTGTTTGGTGACATGGTCGCCCCTGTAACAGGTGTGGGTCTCCTCCCGGATGAGATCGACGAAGTCAGCGCCGCCAAGCTTGTCGGCAAGCGCCCAGCTCTCCGCCTTCGATAGCCACATCAGCGGCGTGTCGATGGTGAAGGGGACCTCCGTCCCCAACCGGATCGCGTTCTCCAGGGCCTGCAGGGTCTCGTCCCGGCAATCCGGATAGCCGGAATAATCGGTCTCGCACATACCGCCGACCAGCACGTTCAGACCGCGACGGTGCGCGAGCGCGGCCGCATAGACGAAGAACACCAGATTGCGCCCGGGAACGAATGTCGAAGGCAGGCCCGACTCCATCATGACGATCTCAGCGTCCGACGTCAGCGCAGTCTCGCCAATCGCGCCAAAGCTTGAGATATCGATTTCGTGGTCGGGACCAAGCCGCGCCGCCCATGCCGGAAACCGGTCAGCGATCGCCGCCCTGACGCGGTGCCGGCACTTGAGCTCGACCTCATGACGCTGGCCGTAATTGAAGCCCACGGTTTCAACGCGGCCATAGTGCGTCAAAGCATGGCCGAGGCAGGTCGTGGAGTCCTGTCCGCCCGAAAACAGGACCAGGGCGCTGGCCGGTGCATCTGCGGGTGGTGGTGCCATTTAGCGCTCCGCGTTGGGTCCAAAATGCGCGATCGCGCATCATCGACATATACGCCTTCACGTTCTCCTCCGCCTAGGCTATGACGGCCTCAAAACATCACAGAAAACCACAATCGAGATTTTAGGGGGCCCCTCCATGGCAGCGATCGCCAACATTGTCGGCAGAGAAATCCTGGATAGCCGCGGCAACCCGACCGTCGAGGTCGATGTTGCGCTTGAAAGCGGTCACCACGGCCGGGCTGCCGTGCCGTCCGGCGCGTCGACCGGCGCCCATGAGGCCCACGAACTGCGCGACGGCGGCGCCCGCTATCGCGGCAAGGGCGTGCAAAAGGCCGTCGAGGCGGTGAATGGTGAAATCCGTAAGGCCCTCAAAGGCTTCGACGCGGACGATCAGCGCGGGCTTGACCAGTTGCTGCGCGACCTAGATGGAACGGAGAACAAGAAACGGCTTGGCGCCAACGCTATTCTTGGCGTGTCCCTAGCGGCTGCGAAGGCCGCGGCCCATGCGAGCGGCAAGCCGCTCTATGCCTATCTGGGGGGCGAAGACGCAACCTTGTTGCCAGTGCCGATGATGAACATCGTCAACGGTGGCGCCCACGCCAATAACCCCATCGATTTTCAGGAATTTATGGTCATGCCGGTGGGGGCTTCGAGCCTCTCCGAAGCGGTTCGGACCGGCGCGGAGATTTTCCATGCGCTTGCCGCGGCTTTGAAGGCAGCAGGCCACAGCACCGCCGTGGGCGATGAGGGCGGCTTCGCGCCCAACCTGGAATCGACCCGCGCGGCGCTGGACTTCGTCATGGGCGCTATCGAGACCGCCGGCTTCACGCCCGGGAAGGACGTTTATCTCGCGCTCGACGTCGCGGCCACGGAGTTCTTCAAGGACGGGCGCTATGAACTGGCGGGCGAAAGGCGCAGCCTGACCGCGGACGAGATGGCGGCGTATTACACCGAACTCGTGAACAGCTACCCGATCTTCTCCATCGAGGACGGCATGTCCGAGGACGATTGGGACGGCTGGCGCGCGCTGACCGATGCCATAGGAGACCGCGTGCAGCTTGTGGGTGACGACCTCTTCGTCACGAATGTCACGCGGCTAAAAGAGGGCATCGACAAGCACATCGCCAACGCGATCCTCGTGAAGGTGAACCAGATCGGCACGCTCACCGAAACCTTGGATGCTGTGAACATGGCCATGAACGCCGGGTATGCCGCGGTCATGTCCCATCGCTCTGGCGAGACGGAGGATGCCACCATCGCGGATCTCGCTGTGGCCACCAATTGCGGGCAGATCAAAACCGGCTCATTGGCGCGCTCAGACCGGGTCGCCAAATACAATCAGCTCATCCGCATCGAGGAAGAGCTGGGCCCGCGCGCCCTTTATGCCGGAACAGCGATCCTCAAGGGCTAAAACCGTTCGCCGGTAACCGCGTTTTAACGGCCACACAACGATGTTTATGATTCGCTGCGTGGGGGAGGAAGCATGCGGTTCAGGGCGTTCATCTTTCCGCTCCTGGCTTTGGGAGCAGCCGGCTATTTCGGCTACCACCTGCAAAACGGTGATCACGGGTTGTCGGCGAAAACCGACCTGCAGCGCCGTGCGGCCGTGCTGGAGGGGGAGTTGGAAGGCTTGCGCGAGGTTCGGCAGCGGATCGAACGGGATGTGGCGCTCCTGGAACCGGACAGCCTCGATCCCGACATGCTTGACGAACGGGCAAGGGCCATTCTGAACCTAGCGCATCCCTCGGACCTCGTGATGATGAATAGACGCCCGCCGGACCCCACTGGCCCGCTGATCAAACGCTGAAATCGCCTGTGGCGCCCGAGCTTATGGGGCCGTCCTTGTCTTTTAGCTGACTTTGGACTCGTGCTAGCTTCCGAAACGCTACGCAGTGTTGAGTCGCAAGGAGGCCCGTCTTTGACCAGCCCAAGCCTAACGCCTGGAGCGGCCAATTTCTGGATGGAACAGAAACCCTCCGTCGAGCCTGGTGAGCCAGTGCCTCCAGCCGCTCCAACCCTATCCCCCGAGGACTACCTCACCGCCTATCGGAACATGCTTCTCATCCGCCGGTTCGAGGAGAAGGCCGGGCAGCTTTACGGCATGGGCTATATCGGCGGCTTCTGCCACCTCTATATCGGCCAAGAAGCGGTGGTCACCGGCATGATGATGGCCAAGAAAGACGGCGATCAGGTCATCACCTCCTATCGGGACCATGGGCATATGCTCGTCGTCGGCATGGACCCGAAGGGCGTCATGGCGGAACTCACAGGCAGGCAGAGCGGCTACTCCAAAGGCAAGGGCGGCTCCATGCATATGTTCTCCGTGGAGAAGGGCTTCTATGGCGGCCACGGCATTGTCGGCACGCCCGCGCCGCTGGGCTCGGGCATCGCCTTCGCCAACAAGTATCGCGGCAACGACAATGTCTGTTCGACGTTCTTCGGGGAGGGCGCCGCCAATCAGGGCCAGGTCTATGAGAGCTTCAATATGGCCTCGCTGTGGAAGCTCCCGGTGATCTACATCATCGAGAACAATCACTACGCCATGGGCACTTCGGTCGAGCGCGCCTCGGCCCAGGCGAAAGAACTCCATCATCGCGGAATGGCGTTCGGCATTCCAGGGCGCGAAGTCGATGGCATGGACGTCGCGGCGGTTAGGGCCGCGGGCGAAGAGGCGCTGGCCTATGTGCGCGACGGCAATGGCCCGATAATCCTCGAGATGCAGACTTACCGGTATCGTGGCCACTCCATGTCCGACCCCGCGAAGTACCGGACGCGAGAGGAGGTGCAGGACATGCGTCAGCACCATGACCCAATCGAATTGGTCCACAAGCGCCTCACGGATCTTGGCCGGGCCGAAGACGAGCTGAAGGTGATCGACAAAGACATCAGAGCCATCGTCAACGAAGCCGCGCAGTTCGCGCAGGACGAACCGCAACCGGATGCTGGCGAGCTCTGGACCGACGTGGTCGCGACGAAAGGCTAGCCCGATGCCGACCGACATTCTCATGCCCGCCCTCTCGCCCACCATGGAGGAGGGGACGCTCGCCAAATGGCACGTGCACGAAGGCGACACCGTGCAGACGGGCGATGTCATCGCCGAGATCGAAACGGACAAGGCCACCATGGAAGTCGAGGCCATCGAGGACGGCATCATCCAAAGCATCCTCGTGCCCGAGGGCACCGAACACGTGCCGGTCAATCAGCCTATCGCGGTCCTGCAGCTGGAAGACGACGATGTGCCCGCCGAAGGAGGGCCTGCTGTGGCCACGCCGCAGCCTGACGTCGAACCGGCTCAAGCCGCCCCGATCAGCTCCGGACAGGCAGTGAGCACTGAACAACCGGCGCCGGATTTTGGTGAGATCCAGCCGGAGGTCGAGACGGCCCCGGCGGGACCGCAAGCCGCACCCGCCGAGCCCACCGCCGCGCCCGAAGTACCGCCTGGCACAGAAACCGTGGATATCACTGTGCGCGAGGCCTTGCGCGATGCGATGGCCGAGGAGATGCGCCGCGACGGCGATGTCTTCGTCATGGGCGAGGAGGTGGCCGAGTATCAGGGCGCCTATAAGGTCACCCAAGGGTTGCTGGAAGAGTTCGGTGACCGCCGTGTCATCGATACGCCGATCACGGAATATGGCTTTGCCGGCATCGGCGTAGGAGCGGCATTTGCAGGCTTGCGTCCCATTGTCGAATTCATGACCTGGAACTTCGCTCTGCAGGCCATTGACCACATCATCAACTCGGCGGCTAAAACGCTCTATATGTCTGGCGGCCAAATGCATTGCTCCATCGTGTTTCGCGGACCTAATGGCGCCGCGGCGCGTGTCGCCGCGCAGCACAGCCAAGACTTTTCATCCGTATACGCCCAAGTGCCGGGTCTCAAGGTTATCGCGCCATACAGCGCAGCGGACGCGAAGGGGCTCCTGAAGGCGGCGATCCGGGAAAACACACCGGTCGTCTTCTTGGAGAACGAAATCCTCTACGGGCAGACCTTCCCAGTCCCCAAACTCGATGACTTCGTTCTGCCCATCGGCAAGGCGCGCATTGCGCGTCCTGGACGCGACGTCACACTCGTCTCTTATTCGCGTGGGCTCGCTTACACGATCGATGCCGCCGAGCGCTTGAGCGAGGAGGGGATTGACGCAGAAGTCGTCGACCTGCGGACCCTTAGGCCGCTCGACATCGAGACGGTGTTGGCCTCCGTTCGCAAGACCAACCGCATCGTCACCATCGAGGAAGGCTGGCCCGTCTGTTCCGTGGGCAGCGAGATTTGCGCGCAAGTGACCGCACAGGCCTTCGACTATCTGGATGCGCCGCCGCTTAAGATCACAGGCGCGGACGTGCCCATGCCTTATGCCGCCAATCTCGAGAAGCTCGCGCTACCCTCGGTGGAGCTTGTGGTGAGCGCCGCCAAATCTGTGTGCTACCGGGAGGATGCCGCGTGACGGACTTCTGGCTGACGGACGAGGAAATGGATGAAGAGATCGAGGCCAATCGCCTTGCGTGCGAGCGCTTCGAGGACTACGACCGCGACGAAGACGGCTGGGACGAAATCTGGGAGGGCGTGTTCTCGATCCTCGTTGAGCATATGGAAGAGGTTCGGCAAGTGTTCGACCTCGACCCGCGGAAATCGAAGCTGTTTGGGGAGTTCCCGGATCTTCTGTGGGCCGCGTGCGATCCGCAACAACCCATCATCTATTCGCCGGTCTTTCGCGAATTCGGCATGCCTGTGTTCGACGGTGGACCGGCCATGACGACGCTCAAATTCGACCCTTGGACGGGCAGGGCCTTGCCTGCGTCGGTACGCGACGCCTTCTTCGAGGAGGCGGAAAAGATCCTCGGACACGAGGTCGGCGTGCTTGACGAGGAACTCGATACGCTGCCTGCGGCTTATCAAAGTGAAGTCTGGTGGATCGAGAAGGGACTTTGACCATGAACGTACCCATGGGTCACAATAGTCCGCACGAGAGCTCTGCAGAGCATGTAATGGACCGGATCGCGGAGCAAATCCTAGGGAACAAGCAAGAGGAAGCCGGAGGCACCGCGCGCCTGTTTGCTTCGCCGCTTGCGCGGCGCGTCGCCCGCGATCGCGGCATCGATCTCTCCACAGTGAAGGGCTCTGGCCCACACGGTCGCATTGTCCTCGCCGACGTGGAACGCGCGGCCGCACAGCCGCAACCAGCATCTCCAACCGTTGAAGCGGCCCCTGCCGAAACGCCGGTTATGGGCGAACTGATGCAAGCGCCGACGTCCGCACCAACACGCGCATCGGGCTTGGCGGAACCCATGCCAGACAAGCAGATCCTCGCGCTCTACGAGCCCGGCCGTTACGACGTTGTGCCTCACGACACGATGCGCCGCTTCATCGCCGAGCGTCTCATCCTCGCCAAGCAGACGATCCCGCATTTCTATCTCAACATCGAATGCGAACTGGACGCGCTATTGGCCGCGCGCGAACGCCTGAACGGCATGGCGCCGCAAGAGGGGCCGCGCTCCTTCAAACTCTCGGTGAACGACTTCATCATCAAGGCCATGGCCATGGCGCTGCAGACCGTGCCCGCTGCGAATGCCACGTGGACGGAGGAGGGCATCTTGCGTCATCGCCCCTCCGACATCGCGGTCGCGGTCGCGCTCGAAGGGGGCGGGCTCTACACGCCCGTGATCCGCGATGCTGAGCTAAAGAGCTTGTCGGAGATTTCAAACGAGATGCGCGATCTCGCGGCCCGCGCGCGCTCCAAACGTCTCGCCCCGCACGAGTATCAAGGGGGCGCGACCTCGATCTCCAATCTCGGCATGTACGGTATCGACAGCTTCGACGCCGTCATTAATCCACCGCACAGCTCGATCCTGGCCGTTGGGCGGGCGGAGAAGAAGCCAATCGTCAAGGACGACGCCATCAAGATCGCGACGATGATGGGCGCGACGCTGTCTTGCGATCACCGCGTCATTGACGGCGCGCTTGGCGCCGAACTGCTTGCCGCCTTCAAAGCCTATCTCGAAGACCCCGTGACCATGCTGGTCTAGCCGCACACCAGAACAAGCGCCCCAGACCTAGAATCCCATGGCATACGAACCCACATTCCGGCCGGCAACACGCGCCGATGCCGGTGCTCTCGCCGTCCTCATCGATATCGCTGGCAATGGGCTTGCAAACCAGATCTGGCTTGAGCAGGCGGGGCCTGGCCATTCGGCGCTCGAAGTGGGGCGTCACTCGGTGCGGCAGGAAACGGGCGTGGACTCCTACCGCAACGCCACCATCGCCATGGTGGGGGACGAGGTCGCCGCCTGCTTGATCGGCGGGTTACCGGAGGCGCTGTACGACTTCTCCCGCATCGAAGAGAAGGCTGCATTCTTCCGACCCGTGGTCCGCCTCGCGGCACAAGCCGCGGGCACCTGGTACATAGACGTAATCGCGGGATTCGCAGAGTACCGCGGTTACGGGCTGGGTTCGAAGCTGCTTGCGCTCGCGGCCTCGAAGGCCGAAGAGTTCGGAGCCCCCGGCAATAGTCTTGTTGTCGGCAGTTGGAATACGGGCGCAACACACCTCTATGAGCGCTGCGGATTTGAAGCTGCTGCGCGCGAGCCGGCAATCTTCCCAAGCTCTTACCCGCAATCGGGGGATTGGATCTTAATGACGCGACCGCTGAGATGACATCGAAGCCCACATTCCGCCCCGCGGCGCTCGCGGATGCCGCCACCCTGACCGTGCTGATGGACATAGCCGGCGAAGGCGTACCCAACCGGTTGTGGTTAGAGATGGCGGGGCCGGGAAACTCAGCACTCGAAGTGGGTCGCGAGCGGGCACGCCGGGAGGAGGGCGGCTTCTCTTATCGCCACACCACCGTCGCCGAGATCGGCGATGAGATTGCGGCCTGTCTCATCGGCTATGTCCTAGATGACCCTTACGACCTCTCAGATCTCGACGACATGCCCGAACCGTTTCAACCCTTGATCCGCCTTGAGGCACAGGCGCCAGGCACATGGTACGTGAATGTCATGGCGACCTTTGCCGAGTATCGGGGCCAAAGTCTCGGCAAGCAGCTCCTCGATGTCGCGGCTGAACGAACACGCGAGGTGGGCGCATCGGCCAGTAGCATCATCGTCGGCAGCTGGAATGCGGGCGCGGGACGTCTCTATGAGCGTTGCGGCTATCAACCTATTGCGCGGGACACTGCCATCTTGCCGGAGTCGTACCCGCAATCGGGAGATTGGATCCTAATGGTAAGGCCGCTCCCATGACGTCCGGCGCCGAATTCGATCTCATAGTCCTCGGTGGCGGACCCGGCGGTTATGTGGCCGCGATCCGGGCCGCGCAACTGGGTATGCGCACGGCCGTTGTCGAGCGCGAGCATTTGGGCGGCATTTGCCTGAACTGGGGCTGCATTCCGACCAAGGCGCTGTTGCGCACATCCGAACTCTACAGACAGATCAAAGAAGCCGAAGCGTTTGGCCTGCGCGTCGAGGGCGTGGGCTTCGATTTCGAGCGGCTCATCCAGCGCAGCCGCAACGTAGCCGACAAGCTCTCACGCGGCGTCGCCTTTCTGATGAAAAAGAACAAGATAACCGTGTTCGAAGCCCAAGGGCGGCTTGAAGGCCAAGCGGGACTCCAAGGCCGAAGCCGCGTCGCCCTGACCGCCAAGGACGGCACGATCCTTCCCTCCGTCACCGCGAAGCACATCATTATCGCAACGGGCGCCCGGGCGCGAAGCCTGCCGGGCCTCGAACCCGACGGTGAGCGCATCTGGACGTACAAGGAGGCGATGGTTCCGCCAAGCCTGCCGAAGTCTCTTCTCGTGATTGGCTCGGGCGCCATCGGTATCGAATTCGCAAGCTTCTATCGAGCCCTAGGCGTCGAAGTTACCGTCGTGGAGGTTCAGCAGCGCATCCTGCCTGTCGAAGACGAAGAGATCTCCAAACTGGCGCATATGGCCTTCGTCAAACAGGGCATGACAATTCACACAGGCGCCACCGTAGAGCAGCTCTGCAACACGGACGACGGCGGCATCTTAGCGCGCTTGCGAACCAATGACGCCAACACGATTGAGGTCACGGCGGCGCGTGTCATTCTGGCCGTGGGGATCACGGGCAATGTCGAAGGCCTCGGTCTCGAAGAGCAGGGGGTCAAGGTCGATCGGGGTCACATCGTTATTGACGAATGGTGCCGCACCGGCGCGCCAGGGGTCTACGCCATCGGCGATGTCGTCGGGCCACCATGGCTTGCGCACAAGGCCATGCATGAAGGCGTTCTTTGCGTGGAGAAGATCGCTGGCGTTGACGGCGTTCATCCGCTCGACCCAAGAAACGTGCCGGGCTGTACTTATTGCGCACCGCAGATCGCGAGCCTTGGGCTGACTGAAGCCGCTGCGCGTGAAGCTGGCTACGAACTCAAAGTCGGTCGCTATCCGTACTCCGCCAACGGCAAGGCGATCGCACTCGGAGAGACGGAAGGCCTCATCAAGACCATCTTCGATGCGAAGACTGGCGCACTTATCGGCGCGCACATGATCGGGGCAGAGGTAACAGAACTCATCCAAGGATTTGCCATCGGCAAAACGCTGGAGACGACCGAGGCAGAACTTATGGCCACGATCTTCCCTCATCCCACATTATCGGAGATGATGCATGAGTCCGTGTTGGATGCGTTCGGACGTGCCTTGCACATTTAGTCGCGCCGGAAGGCGCATCGTGAAGCGCGGCGGCTCGACGCTGGGACACCTATAGCCAGACCAACGGTAGGAGACATGAAATGTCGCTCATTATCTTCCTTGTGGTAGGCCTGATCGCCGGCGTTCTCGCCTCGTATCTCATGGGGCGCAAAAACGATCTTCTCACCAATCTCTTGATCGGCGTCGTGGGTGCCGTCGTGGGCGGCCTTCTAGGCGGCTTTATCGGAATTGGCGCAACGAATCTCATCGGCCAGGTTATCATCGCCACCGCGGGCGCTGTCCTGTGTATTTGGCTTTGGCAGCGGATGCGCTAGGCTCGCCACGGTCCGGGAGACGAAGGAAGGCCAACATGGAAGCTCACGGGTTGTTCTCGATGCCGGGTGTCGGTTTTTTCGGCATGATCATCATCGGCATCTTGGCCGGCTACATTGCTGAGAAGATCACGGCGTCTGATCATGGCCTCCTCACAAATTTCTTGGTCGGCATCGCTGGTTCGTTTATCGGTGGCTCGCTGGCGCGCCTCGTGGGCGTCGATTTCTACGGCTGGCTTGGCAATCTCGTCGTCGCTTCCGTTGGTGCCGTGATTATCATCTGGCTCTGGCGCAAGCTTAGTGATTAGGGTCCCTCTCCTCGGTTCTAGATGGTCACACTATTGAATTCTGTCGACGCGCCGACTAGGCGGCCGCGACATCCTGAAAAGGCGCATCTTCCCGACACGCCCCTGGTGCGCAAGCCTGACTGGATTCGCGTCAAGGCGCCTGGTGCCCATGCGTTCGACGGCACCCGCGAGACTATTCGGCGTCACGGCCTCCATACGGTGTGCGAGGAAGCGGCCTGTCCCAATATCGGCGAGTGCTGGTCGAAACGCCACGCCACAGTGATGATCATGGGAGACATCTGTACGCGGGCTTGCGCCTTCTGCAATGTGGCCACAGGCAAGCCCGCGCGTCTCGATCCAGACGAGCCGAAGCGCACGGCGGACGCCATCGCGGAGCTGGGGCTCAATCATGTCGTAGTCACATCCGTCGACCGGGACGACCTTGCCGACGGAGGCGCAACACATTTCGCACAGACGATCACTGCGATCCGCGCGGCGGCGCCTCAAACCACGATCGAAGTCCTGACACCCGACTTCAAGCGCAAACAGGGCGCACTCGAGATCGTGCTCGACGCTCATCCCGATGTCTTCAATCACAACGTTGAAACGGCGCCGTCACTCTACCGGCGTATTCGTCCCGGCGCAGACTTTGCGCACTCTGTATCGATACTGAAGGAAGCGAAGCGGCTTGATCCGGCCGTGTTCACGAAGTCGGGGATCATGGTTGGCCTCGGCGAGACAGACGACGAAGTCGCCAACGTGATGGACGCGTTGCGTGCGGCCGACGTGGACTTCATGACGATCGGACAATACTTGCAACCCACGCGCAAGCACGCCGCCGTCGACCGCTTCGTCACGCCCGAAGGCTTTGCCGCGTACAAGCGTACCGGAGAGGAAAAGGGCTTTCTGCTTGTCGCCTCGTCGCCGCTGACCCGTTCGTCCTATCACGCGGCGGAAGACTTCGAACGCCTGAAAGCGGCGCGGCTTGCGAGCCTTCGCAGCTAGATACCAAACGCAGCATGCAGACTTACGAAACCCGACACCGTGTCGCCCATGGCGCCGAAGATATGTACGCGCTTGTCGCGAACGTCGAGGACTATCCAACGTTTCTGCCACTGTGCGAGGCACTCGACATCGTGGGCCGCGAAACCATCGACGGCAAAGAAGTCCTGACTGCGAAGATGGAGATTGGGTACAAGCTAATCCGCGAGCGCTTTACCAGCCGGGTGACGCTCGATCCGGAGTTCCGCGCGATCCTCGTCGAATATGTGGACGGACCCTTTGAGCATCTAGAAAATCGCTGGGTGTTCGAACCGCACGATACCGGCGGATCGGAGATCGATTTCTTCATCGCCTACAAGTTCCGATCACGGATCTTCGAGCGTCTTGTCGGGAGTCTGTTCGATAAGGCCGTCCGTAAGTATACGGACGCATTCGAGGCTCGTGCAGACCAGGTCTACGGGACAAAGAGCGGGGCATTCACCAGCTAGTGGCGATGCTAGGCGAGCGCCCGCAGCATCAGCAGCGCGCATTCCACACTGAGGCGGCGGACCGTGTCACGGCCCACATCGCCAAACTCCATGCGCTGATGCTGTGTCGGCAGGTCGCGGCGTTCAGCGGCAAAGTGAACGAGCCCGACCGGCTTCTCCACGCTCCCGCCACCGGGTCCGGCGATGCCGGTGATCGAGACAGCGATCGTCGCATTGCTCTGGGCCAAGGCACCGCCGGCCATCGCGCGCGCAACTTCCTCGCTCACGGCACCATGCTTCTCAATTAGCCAGGCGGGCACGCCCAGCATTTCGGACTTGGCGGCATTTGTGTAGGTGACGAAACCGCGATCGAACACGTCCGAGGAGCCCGGAACAGATGTGAGCGCCGCGGAGACAAGTCCGCCGGTGCACGACTCCGCCGTGGCAATCAAGTCGCCACGCCCGCGCGCCGCATCCAATACCTCGGCCGCCAGCGCCGACAGCGCATCGTCGGTCGGCACATCGCTCATGGCAGCAAAACAGTCGCCGTTGCCATCGCGGCAATACCTTCCTCCCGGCCGATGAAGCCGAGTTGCTCGTTTGTGGTCGCCTTCACGCTGACTTGGCTAAGGCTAAGGCCGAGGATGTCTGCGACGGAGCCTCGCATAGCATCACGATGCGGACCGATCTTCGGCGTTTCGCATATTAGCGTAATGTCGGCATGCACGATCTTGCCGCCGCGCGCCGCAATCCGATCACTAGCATCTTTGAGGAACTTGTCGGAACTCGCACCGCGCCAACGTATATCGGTTGGCGGGAAGTGCGCGCCAATATCCCCATCAGCAATCGTGCCAAGCAGCGCATCCGTCAGCGCGTGCAGTCCCACGTCGGCATCGCTATGCCCGAGCAGAGCTCGTGTATGCGGAATGCGGATACCGCAGAGCATGACCGCATCCCCGGGACCGAGCCGGTGCACGTCATAGCCCGAGCCCACGCGGGGGGTGCCAACCGGCACCCCGCTTTGTCGCATCAATCGATCGGCGATTATCAAGTCCTCCGCTGTGGTCAGCTTACGATTGTCTTCGGAGCCTTCGACGATGGCCACGTCGATGCCAAACCACTCCGCCACGGACGTATCGTCGGTGAAGTCGAGTGTCGAATCCCGCGCGGCGGCCCGATGGGCTGTCAAAATGGCCTCGAAGTCGAAACCCTGCGGTGTCTGAGCTCGAAAAAGCCCGTCGCGCGGCTCAGTGCCGGAGACAAGGCCTGCATCTTCGCGCTTCAGCGTGTCGGTCACCGGCAGGCAGGGCAGGGCGCCGGGGGTGGTTTCAAGGGCATCGATGACGCGCGAGACCAGCGCTTCGTCGGCGAAGGGTCGCGCGGCGTCATGGATCAGGACCTTTGAGGGGCCTGTGTCCGCGAGAGCCTCGAGCCCCAAGCGCACACTGTCTTGGCGGCGCGCACCGCCCATGACAGCAGGTAAGAGGTCTGTGGCGAAAGGGGCGCTTACGGCGCCAAAGAGCGCCGCGTCGTCCGGATGAATGACGACGAGAATGTCGTGTACGCGGGGGTGGGCGGCAAAGAGCGAAATCGTCCGAGTCAGCATCGGCACGCCGCCGATTTCACAGTATTGCTTTGGCTGCGATCCGTCAGTGGAAGCCCGTGCTCCACGCCCGGCGGCAACGATCAGCGCTGCAGTTGTCACGTGCTTCCCCTCTTTACAGTGTAACAAGCCTGCCAATCTTTGAGCCTAAGTCGCTGATTCGTATAGCTGTTGCACTGCGGCATATCGATTATTGCCCCTCGGGCAAAACACACGTATGTTGCCCAATTATAGTTCATGAATTTCTCGTGCTTATAATTTATGCACGAACTGTTGGCCACCGGATTGCGGCGGCGAGGATATAGGCATTGACGCTCTCAACCAAAACGCCAGGAGCAAGCCAAGACATCAAGGGCATGGCGTGCGAAGCGCTCGTGGAAGCACTACCGCACCCGCTGCTGGTCGTCGGCAAAGACCTCGCCGTCGATTACGTGAATCAGGCGGCTGAGGACTTCTTCCAGATGAGCTCCAGCGTCCTGTGCCGTCACAGCCTGCCGGACGTGGTCGCCTTCGGCTGCCCGCTGATTGCGCTCGTGGAGCAGGTCCAGCGAAACGGCACGACGGTCAACGAATATGGCGTTGAACTGAGCTCTTTCCGCTTTGAATCCACAAAGCTCGTCGACCTCTACGGCGGCCCCGTGCCCGTTGGCAGCAACGCGGTCATGGTCATGATCCAACAGCGCAGCATGGCGCAAATGATCGAGCGTCAGCTAACGCATCGCGGCGCCGCGCGGTCCGTCTCCGGCCTTGCCGCAGTTCTCGCCCATGAGATCAAGAATCCGCTCTCGGGAATTCGGGGAGCTGCACAACTCCTTGAAGGGGAGCGCGACGAATCCGACCGCACACTGACGCAGCTCATATGCTCAGAATCGGATCGTATCTGCAATCTGGTGGACCGAATGGAGATCTTCGGCGACGAACGGCCACTGCAGCGTGAGCCCGTAAACATCCACGACGTCCTTGACCATGTGAAGCAAGTGGCCTCGACGGGCTTCGCGAGCCGCATCAAGATCGTCGAGAACTACGACCCCTCGCTTCCGCCGGTGCCCGGGAGCAGAGACAAGTTAGTTCAGGTATTCCTCAACCTCGTCAAGAATGCTGCCGAGGCCATCGGGGACTCCCGGAGTGATGGACAGATCACCCTGTCGACGGCCTTCCGGCCCGGCGTCCGTCTCTCGGTGCCCGGGAGCCAAGCGCGCGTTAGCCTCCCGCTCGAGATTGCTGTCGAGGATAACGGCAGCGGTGTCCCCACCGACCTGATCCAGCATTTGTTCGACCCATTCGTAACCACGAAACAATCTGGAACCGGCCTCGGCCTGGCTCTGGTTGCGAAGATTATCGGGGACCATGGCGGCATCATCGAATGCGATTCCCGGCCACGGTACACGGTGTTCCGCGCGCTAATGCCGATGGCGAGCCGCGACGGGACCACACGGAGCGCGCCAGCGATAGAACAGAACGAAGCACAGATCTAAGAGACAGACCGAAGCATGGGAAAAGGCAATATCCTGATCGCCGACGATGACGCGGCAATCCGTACGGTCCTCAACCAGGCACTCGCGCGCGCCGGCTATGCCCCGCGCGCGACCGGCAATGCGGCGACGTTGTGGCGCTGGGTCAGCCAGGGAGACGGAGATCTCATCATCACGGATGTCGTGATGCCGGACGAGAGCGCTTTTGACCTCATTCCCCGTATTAAGAAGCTGCGGCCGGATCTGCCGATCGTCGTCATGAGCGCTCAGAACACGTTCATGACTGCCGTCACGGCGGCAGAGCGCGGCGCCTACGAATATCTGCCCAAACCGTTCGACCTAAACGAGCTCGTTTCCGTTGTCAGCCGAGCGCTGGCTGAGCCGCGCAAGAAGGTGCAGCCTCTTTCGGCTGAACCGTCGGAAGGTTTGCCGCTCATCGGGCGCTGCGCGGCGATGCAGGACATCTATCGGGTCTTGGCGCGGCTAACCCAGACCGATCTCACTGTGATGATCACCGGCGAGTCCGGCACAGGCAAAGAGCTTGTCTCCCGCGCGCTCCATGAATACGGCAAGCGGCGCAATGGGCCCTTCGTGGCCATTAACATGGCCGCGATTCCACGCGAACTCATCGAGTCAGAATTGTTCGGGCACGAAAAGGGGGCCTTCACAGGCGCTCAAACACGGCATGTAGGCCGGTTCGAACAAGCCGAAGGGGGCACGCTCTTCTTGGATGAGATCGGAGACATGCCGATGGAGGCGCAGACGCGCCTCCTGCGCGTGCTGCAAGAGGGGGAGTATACGACCGTAGGCGGACGAACACCGATCCGGACCAATGTACGGATCATCGCCGCCACAAATCGCGATCTGCAACAGCAGATCGACCAAGGCCTATTTCGCGAAGACCTTTATTACCGGCTCAATGTCGTGCCGTTGCGTTTGCCGCCGTTGCGCGAACGGCTTGAGGACATTCCCGACCTGGTGCGGCACTTCCTGGCGATCGCCGAGAAGGAGGGCCTTCCGCCGAAGAGTTTCGAGGCCGGTGCTATCGAACGGCTCAAGCGCCACAACTGGCCGGGCAATGTGCGGGAGCTCGAGAATCTGGTTCGCCGGCTATCGGCCATCTACACCCAGGACATCGTGACCGTGGATATGGTGGAGAGTGAATTCGCACCGGCGGCGCGGCCGGCTCAATTCAACGATGCCGCCGAAGCGACAGCCGATCTGTCCGAAGCGGTGGAGCGCTACCTCGGCGACTATTTCATGAGCTTCGGCCAAGACCTACCGCCTGCAGGGCTTTACACGAGGATTCTGCGCAAAGTGGAATCGCCCCTAATCTCGGCGGCCCTTGCGGCAACGCGCGGAAACCAAATCCGCGCCGCGGATCTGCTTGGCGTGAACCGCAACACGCTGCGAAAGAAGATCCGCGATCTTGGGATCAAGGTCATCCGGACCCCTGCAGCATAGACCTAGAGCCTGTCAGGCTCTAGCCAGACCCTCTACCGCTTCCCATATCCGAGACGGGACGTACATTCTGTCAGGTACGTTACGCCGTCATACCTGTCGCCAAAGCGCCACAATGTGATCTTATTGCATCATGCCTGTGGTCAATTTGCCGCGTTGATGAGGTTCGGTCCAAAACCGAACCCGGGACTTGGGAGTGAGAGCACGCCACCTTGCGCGACCCCGAGCCAGATAAAGAAATAAGTCGAGCGAACAAGAAGTTAGGCGCTCAGCCAAAAGCCACGCCTGAACGCGATACGGAGGGTCAAGCCACCGTCCCGGCGAAACGCCGGCGCTTACAGTTCACGCTTGGCCTGATCATTATGGTCCTGTCCCTCTGCGCGGGACTCGCGACCTACCTCGTCCTAACCGGTCTCACCCCTATCGTCCCCACGCAGGACGTAGTGGTCACCACTTTGCTCATCAACGCGGTGCTGGTCGTCGCCATGATCGGGCTGATTGCGTGGCAAGTGACCGGGCTCTGGCTTGCCAAGCGGCGCCACGAGGCGGGCGCCCAGCTGCATGTTCGGATTGTGAGCCTCTTCAGCGTGATCGCTGTCGTGCCCGCGATCGCCCTCGCGGTCTTTGCCAGTATTTCGCTCGATCGCGGTCTCGACCATTGGTTCTCAAGCCGCACGAAAGACATCATTCAGAACTCAATCAACGTTGCTACGGCTTATCTCCAAGAACATGGCCAAGTCATCCGGGCGGACACGGTTGGCATGGCCAAGGATATCGACGAGGCCGTGGAGCTCGTTCGGGCACGCCCGCAAGGCTTTGGAAACTTCCTACGCGCTCAGGCCGGTATCCGCGCAATCCCGGCGGCCTATTTGATCGACAGCAGCGGCAAGATGCTGGCGACGGCGGCATCGATGCAGAATATTCCCTACCGTGCGCCCCCGCCGGAAGCCATGGACCTTGCGAAGAAAGGGCAGGTGATTGTGATCGCGCCTGGCAAGACCAGCCTGGTGGGTGCGATCAAGAGCCTAGAGAACTTTGACGATACCTATCTCTACGTCATCCGTCCTGTGAACGCACAAGTGCTTCAGCAACTGCGTGCCACGCGGGCAAGCGTTGCCGAGTATCAACGTCTTGAGCAACGACGGGCGGGCGTCCAGGTCGCCTTCGGCCTCATGTATGTCGCCATCGCGCTCACCCTGCTGCTTTCCGCTATCTGGATCGGCATGTGGTTCGCGAACCGGCTCGTTGCGCCCATAGGACAGTTGATGGGCGCTGCCGAGGAGATCAGCCACGGCAATCTTGGGGTAAAGGTCAACGTCGATCCGGCCGACGGCGATCTCGCCGTGCTGGGGTCAACGTTCAATACCATGGCATCGGAACTCAAGACCCAGCGCGACGAACTTGTCGGCGCCAATGCAACGCTCGACGAGCACAACCGATTCATGTCCGCCGTGCTCTCGGGTGTAACGGCGGGCGTCGTCGGTGTCGACGCGAATGGTACTGTCAACCTGGTGAACCCCTCGGCGGAGGAGCTGCTCAAGCTAAAGGGGGCAGACCTTGTTGGGAAGCAGCTTGCCGACGCGGTGCCGGAGTTCGGGCCACAGCTGAAACGTGCCCGAAAACAGGTACGACGGTCGGCGACCGATCAGGTTTCCATTCGGCGGCGCGGTTCGGAACGCAACTTCGCTGTTCGCGTGACAAGCGAGGGCGAGGGCCAGGGTTATGTCGTCACGTTTGATGACATCACGGAACTGGTTATTGCGCAGCGCTCCACGGCCTGGGCCGACGTCGCGCGCCGCATCGCGCATGAGATTAAGAATCCGCTGACGCCAATCCAACTCTCCGCGGAACGCATTCGCCGAAAGTATGGGAAGGTTATCACCGAAGATCGCGACATCTTCGAGCAGTGCACCGACACGATTGTACGGCAAGTGTCGGACATCGGCCGGATGGTGGATGAGTTCTCGGCCTTCGCGCGCATGCCGAAACCGGTCATGGAGATGCACGATGTCCGCGAGATCGTGCGGGAGGCCGTTTTTCTCTTCCAGGTCAGCCGCCCAGACATCGATTTTACGCTCGATCTGCCGGACAAGCCGGTCATGACCATGTCCGATCAGCGCCTCCTCACGCAGGCCGTCACGAATCTCGTGAAGAACGCGAGCGAAGGCATCGATACCGCTGTCGAAAACGATCCCGATCGAGCAGGGACCGGCGCCATTATCGCGAAAGTCGCCGCCAAGGGCGACCGGGTCCACATAACGATTATCGATAACGGCTGCGGCCTTCCCAAGGAGGACCGCGACCGCCTCATCGAGCCTTACATGACAACCCGTGTCAAAGGCACAGGGTTAGGATTGGCCATCGTGCAGCGCATCACCGAGCAACACGGCGGCAAACTACGGTTGGCCGATGCGCCAAAGCGTAATGGCAAGGTGGAAGGGGCATCGGTGCGCATCGATCTGCCGATCGTGGCGCGCGAGGAACCAGAGATGGACGTTGCCGTCGACTCTGGAACCAAGCCCGAAAAGAGTGAAGCGTCTGCCGAAGAAGAGGAAGTTACCCATGGCGTCTGACATCCTGATCGTCGACGACGAGGCCGATATCAGGGAGCTCATTTCCGGCATCCTGGAGGACGAAGGACACGGGACAAGACTCGCTAAAGACAGCGACGAAACCCTGCAGGTCATCGAAGAGCGGCGCCCTTCGCTCGTCATTCTCGATATTTGGCTCCAAGGCTCGCGGCTGGACGGCCTCGACCTGTTAGAGGAGATCAAGAAGGCTCACCCAGATTTGCCGGTGATCATCATCAGCGGTCACGGGAACATCGAGACCGCCGTGTCGGCCATCCAGCGGGGCGCATACGACTATATCGAGAAGCCCTTCAAGGCCGACCGTCTTGTGCTTATTACCGCGCGGGCGCTCGAAACCTCGAAGCTCAAACGCGAGAACAAGGAACTCCGCGAGCGCAGTTCATACTCTTTCGAGATGGTCGGGAAATCGGCGGCGATCGCGCAGCTTCAGCAGGCCATCGAGAAGGTCGCGCCGACCAACAGCCGTGTACTGATCAGCGGTCCCTCCGGCTGCGGCAAGGAACTTGCGGCCCGAGTGATGCACGCCAAGTCTCAGCGTGCCGAAGGGCCATTTGTCGTTCTGAACGCCGCTGCGATGGTTCCCGACCGAATGGAGTTGGAACTCTTTGGCACGGAGGAGGGGACCGGCTCTGGCCCCCGCAAGGTTGGCGCTCTTGAGGAGGCACATGGCGGCACGCTCTACATCGACGAAGTGGCCGATATGCCGCTCGAGACCCAGGCTAAGATCCTGCGCGTTCTTGTGGAGCAGCGTTTTCAGCGCCTTGGCGGCGGGCCAAAAGTGCACGTGGACGTCCGCGTGGTCTCCTCGACCAGCCACGATCTGCAGAAAGAAATCTCCGCGGGGCGCCTGCGCGAGGATCTTTATCACCGCCTGAACGTGGTGCCGATCCGCATTCCAGGACTTGCGGAACGCCGCGAAGACGTTCCCGACCTCGTGCGCTACTTCGTCCAGACGATCTCGGTTGCGTCAGGTCTGGCTCCGCGCCGGATCGGCGAAGACGCCATGGCTGTTCTGCAATCTCACGAGTGGCCAGGCAATGTCCGGCAACTGCGCAACAACGTCGAGCGTTTGATGATCCTCGTGGGCGGGGATGCGGACACAATCGTGACGGCCGACATGCTCCCGGATGAGATTATCTCGCCCGTGCCGTTGACGCCCAACGGGGCAGGCGGAGAGCACCTCATGTCGCTCCCATTGCGCGATGCCCGCGAGATCTTCGAGCGCGAGTACTTGCTCGCCCAGGTCAACCGGTTTGGCGGCAATATCTCTAGGACGGCCGAGTTCGTGGGCATGGAACGCTCCGCGCTCCACCGGAAACTTCGCGCGCTGGGTGTCAATTCGAATGAAAGAAATGCCGCAATGCGTTAGGATTTTTACGTGACTCGCCACTCGCGGGAGCACGTTGACAGAATTCGACGTAAGTCGAATACTTTACGGACGCAAACTATGGTTGCGTCTTAACAGCAATAAGAGCCGGTTCGTCTCAATTCGGAGCCGTATTTGAGACCAAGCGTGAACCCAAGGGACAACAAGCCCATGCCGACAGAGCGCACGCAAAGTTTGCAAGACACATTTCTCAATCACGTTCGAAAAGCCAAAATTCCGCTCACGATCTTTCTGGTCAACGGCGTCAAACTGCAAGGCGTCGTCACCTGGTTTGATAATTTCTGCGTTCTGCTGCGGCGCGACGGCCATTCGCAATTGGTTTACAAGCACGCGATATCGACCATCATGCCAGGCCAACCAATCCAACTGGCCGACATTAGCGATGCGGAAGGTGCCGGGGAATAATTGCGTCCGACTGACCCCAAACAGCTCACGAGCCAAAAGGGACAAAGGAAGCGCGACGCGGAGCGCGCGGACGCCAGCACGCGCACGGTTGTATTCGCCCCGATCCTAGATGCGAAGTCCAATCGGTCGCGCCGCGAAAACACGCGGGGAAAGGCGGCCGACGCGGCAGATCGTACGCCACAGGCGCGGCTAGAAGAGGCCGTGGGCCTAGCCGCCGCGATCAATCTCGAAATCCGCGCAAGCGGCGTGGTGCCGGTGCCACAACCGAAACCCGCGACCCTGTTTGGATCCGGCAAGGTCGAAGAACTCGCGGGCGTCGTTCGCATGGAGGACGCCGAACTCGTAATCGTCGACCATCCGCTGACGCCGGTCCAACAGCGCAATCTGGAAACAGCCTGGCAGTGCAAAGTGCTCGACAGGACGGGTCTCATTCTTGAGATATTTGGCGAGCGCGCTCGGACAAGGGAAGGGCGCTTACAGGTCGAGTTGGCCCACCTCGTCTACCAAAAGAGCCGGCTGGTTCGCTCCTGGACTCACCTTGAGCGGCAAAGAGGCGGCTTCGGGTTCCTTGGCGGCCCGGGCGAAACCCAGATTGAGACCGACAGACGTTTGCTGTCCGAACGCATCAACAAGATCCAGAAAGAGCTAGAGCATGTGCGCCAGACGCGCTCGCTTCACCGCAAGTCGCGCCAGCGCGTGCCGTATCCAGCCGTTGCCCTTGTGGGCTACACCAATGCAGGCAAGTCGACGCTGTTCAATACGCTGACTGGCGCGGAGGTCCTGGCCCAAGACATTCTGTTCGCCACTCTCGACCCGACCATTCGGGCACTTGCGTTGCCCAACGGTTCGAAGGCCGTCATGTCCGATACGGTGGGCTTTATCTCAGACCTTCCGACGACCCTTGTGGCAGCGTTCCGCGCAACACTTGAAGAGGTTCAAGAGGCGGACCTCATACTCCATGTCCGCGATATCTCGGATAAGACGACCGCCAGCCAACGAGCTGACGTAAACGCGGTTCTTGCGGATCTCGGCATCAACGCGGACGAGGAGCCCGACCGAGTCCTTGAGGTCTGGAACAAGGCCGATCTGCTCGACGCGACGGAACGCGAGCACGCGCAAAACGAGGCAGCACGGCACGGTGCGATCGTCGTATCCGCCGTGAGCGGGGTCGGCCTCGACGCTTTGCTCGCAGAAATCGAAACGCGGCTTAACCGGCGAAGGCAAACCCTAGAGATTGTTGTACAGCCTCAGGAAGGCGCGCTGTCCAATTGGATCTACGAGAACTGCGAAGTGATGAGCCGGGCAGACCTTGGCGACGGAGCGGTTTCCTTGCGTATTCGCGTCGCGCCGGAGAAGCGCGACAAGCTCGCCCGCGTTGCCGGCGCATCGCGCCTCCAGGCGGCTGCCGAGTAGGGCGCCCTCCTACGCCGCACTCCCGCTCGACACGCCTTCAATCTCGGCTTTCTCTGCGCGCTTTGCCGCATTCCAAAGCGCCTCCATCTCATCCAGATCGGCATCATGCGGGCTACGGCCTTGGGCGGCCAACGCTGCCTCGATGTACTCGAAGCGGCGTATGAACTTAGAGCAGGTTCCGCGCAGCGCCGATTCCGGGTCAATACCAAGACGACGGCCGACATTGGCCAGGACGAAGGCAACGTCGCCAAACTCGTCAGCGATACGCGACTGCGGCTCGCCCCTGGCAATAGCGTCTTTCAACTCGGCAAGCTCTTCCTCGACCTTGCCGATGATCAATCCGACCTCTGACCAATCGAAGCCAACATCGGCAGCCCGTTTTTGAAGCTTGGCGGCGCGCGTTAGCCCCGGCATGCCCACGGGCACGTCGCTCAGGATGCTCGTCGGATCGGTCGCTTCGCCACGCTCAGCTTTCTCCTCGGCCTTGATCTGCTCCCACAGACCCGACCCGAGAAATGCGTCGCGGCGGGAAGGGTCCTCGAAGACGTGCGGATGGCGCCGGATCATCTTGCGGGCGATCGCGTCCGCAACGTCCCCGAACGAGAAGGATCCTTCTTCACTGGCCATCTGCGCGTGATAGACCACCTGTAGCAGCAGATCGCCAAGCTCGTCCTTGAGCCCATTCTTGTCGCCGCGCTGAATGGCGTCGGCCACTTCGTAAGCTTCCTCGATCGTATAGGGGGCGATGGTCTCGAAGCTTTGTTCTATATCCCAAGAACAGCCGGTCTCGGGGTCTCGCAGGCGTGCCATGACGGCGAGAAGATCGGCGAGCGTGTAGGTCTCGTCAACGGCCTTGATGCGTGGTTCGTTCATCGCTGCAATCTCTTAAGTGCAGAGCCCGTAGCAGGTGAATTTCTAGGCCCGATCATTGCCTTAGGGGACAATCCTGAACCACCCGCCCGCCACATCCGGAATTCGCATAAGGTATATTATGGAAAATATCCGGTATGGGTGTTTGAGGGATTACAGCGCCCCTAGAGCACGATCCGTAAAAGATGCGAGGCCCTAACGGCGCTCGTAATGATCGCGGATCAAACGGTCCAGCAAGCGCACGCCAAAGCCGGAACCCCAACTGCGATTGATGTCACTGGCCTCCGATCCCATCGCGGTACCGGCGATGTCGAGATGGGCCCAAGGCGTATCCGGCTTGATGAAGCGCTGCAGGAATTGTGCGGCTGAGATCGAACCGCCCCAGCGGCCGCCTGTGTTTTTAATGTCGGCGACCTTCGAGTCGATAAGCTTGTCGTATTTCGGACCGAGCGGCAGACGCCACAGCTTCTCTCCGGTCTCCAAACCCGCGGCGATCAGCTCCTCGGAGAGCTCATCGTTGTTCGAGAACAAACCCGCGTGCACCTTGCCGAGCGCGACCATCACGGCGCCAGTGAGCGTGGCGAGATTGATAACAGCCTTCGGCTTGTACTTTTCCTGGACGTACCAGAGGCAGTCGGCCAGAACCATGCGCCCTTCCGCGTCTGTGTTGATGACCTCAACCGTCGTGCCTGACATCGCCTCAACGACATCTCCCGGGCGCGTCGCGTTCCCGCTCGGCATGTTCTCCACCAAACCGATCACGCCTACCGCATTGACCTTCGCCTTGCGTTCGGCAAGCGCGAGCATGAGGCCGGCAACACAAGCCGCGCCGCCCATGTCGCCCTTCATGTCCTCCATACCGCCGGGCGGCTTCAAAGAGATGCCGCCGGTGTCAAACGTCACACCCTTGCCCACGATCGCAATCGGGTCTCCGCCCTTCTGACCGCCACCCTTCCACTGCATGATCGCCATGTGGCTCGGGTTCTCGCTGCCTTGTCCGATGGCCAGGAGCGCGCCCATGCCGAGCCGCTTCATTTGAGCCTCGCTCAAAACCGTTACCTGAACGCCGGCTTTGGTGAGCGCCTTGACGCGAGACGCAAACTCCGCGGGGCTGAGAACGTTGGCCGGCTCGTTGACAAGATCGCGCGCGAAATTGACGCCGTTGAGGACAGCGCGTTCCGAGCCGTAAGCGCGCGTAGCCGCCCGCGGATCATCGTAATGAACAACAAGCTTCTTCAGCGTTTTCGCGTCGCTGTCTTTGTCGGACTTCTTGGACTTGTATTTGTCAAAGCTGTAGTTGCGCAGCTGCGCACCGAGCGCGAAGTCTGCCGCAGCTTCGGGTGAGATCTCGTCTCGCGCCGCTTCGAGATAGACATGCGCCGTGTCCCCTTCCCGGCCAGTAATCTTGCCCCGCACGGCGCCGCCAAGATTGATCCAGTCGTCGTTGGCAAAGTCCTTTGGCTTTCCGAGACCGACCAGAAGAATACGCGCGAACTTGACGCCTTGCGGCGCCAACACATCGACGCTCGCACCCTTCTTGCCCTTGAAGCCCGCGATCTTCGCAGCATCCCTCAAGACACCCTTGGTTTTCTTGTCGAGATTCTGCGCAGCCGGCGAAAACCTGTTCCCCTCCTCGGCGAACACGACGGCAGTGCCGTCAGCGGCGGCGGACGGGCTGGCAAAGGACAACGTCGTCGAATTGGTCAAAGTAAGCTCCATTGATGGGTAGCACCGCCCTGAGGAAGAGGCGGTAGGCAGCAGGGAATTGCCTTCGCGGGCGCCCGCGCGCCCGTGGTGCAACAATGCAACAGCGGCAGGAAATCGTTCGCCCTACGTACGTGTTGCCGCATACGAAAGCAACCCATAGCAAATGGCCGAAATTCCGCCACGTTAAACTGGTCAAATTTCTAATAGAAACCAGCCGGTTGACGTGAATTTGGGGGCATTTTCACGCGGTGCGGTTTCGATGCGTGTAGGGGACATCGAAAACTCAGGCTCATGACGCTCTTTAGCCGATACATGTTTCGGCAGGTGACGGGTGCGTTTCTCCTCATCTTGCTCACGCTGACGGCCATTATCTGGCTGGCTACAGCGTTGAAACAGCTCGATCTTATTACGTCGCAAGGTCAGGGCCTGAGCATATTTTTCCAGATGACCGCCCTCAGCCTGCCCAGCTTGATCACCCTCATCGCTCCCAATGCCGTCCTCATGGCGGCCCTCTACACGCTCGATCGGATGAACGGCGACAGTGAAATCATCGTGATGACGGCCGCTGGCGCGACGGTCTGGCGGATCTGCCGCCCCCTAATCGCCCTAGCCCTCATCGTGAGCACGTTGATCTTGCTGGTTAACGTGTTCGTCAATCCCGCCTCAATGCGGGCTCTGCGTGATCTGATCACGCAGGTGCGGGCCGATCTGATCTCGCAAGTCCTTCAGCCAGGACGGTTTTCTAGCCCCGAGCGGGGTCTGACCTTCCACATTCGGGGGCGCGCGCCCGACGGCGAGTTGCAAGGCCTCCTCTTCCACGACGAACGAGACCCCAAGCAGGTCATGAGCTATCTCGCTGAGAGAGGTCGAATTCTGAGCAATGATGCAGGCAGCTTTCTGATCATGTTCGATGGTTATGTCCATCGCTACAATGCAAAAGACAAAGAAAAAGCGGTTCAGATTATCGCCTTCGATCAGAATATGGTTGACCTATCCAAGTTAACTGCGGCAGGAGGAAATCGCAAAAAACTTGAGCCGAAACAAATGCCGATCATGGATCTCATAAATCCCCCGGCGGAGTACGAGATCTCGGACAAAGAATACGGACTCTTACGCTACGAACTACATGAACGATTAGCAACGCCTCTATATCCTCTTGCCTTTATCTTCCTCGCAATTGCGCTAATGGGTCAGGCGCGGACGACCCGCGAGAGCAGATGGGGGCAGATTCTCACGGTTTTTGGGCTTGCTGTCGCCATCAGGGTCGCCGGCATTATGGCCGGAAATCTGGTCACATTGAATGCGTGGGCGGTGATCCTGGTATATGCTATTCCAATCGGGGCGATTCTGATTGCGGCGTGGACGGCGCACGTTAGAATGTCGCCAGAACTGCGGTCCAAGCTGAACTTTGAGCTCAAGTTTCAGCCTAAAAACATAAAGTTGTGGACTGCACGAGGGGTACAGACGGGGTGAAGGCGCAGATGCCAGGCATCAGTGCACGTGGAACGCTCGCGCGGTATTTTTCTGCGCGTTTCCTCGCCGCTATGGTGGCGATGTTCCTAGTCTGCTGCGTACTGATCTTCTTTGTTGACTTCATCGAGATTCTACGGCGCTCGGGAAAATACTCGAACGAAGCGTCGGGTTTTCTTTTGGTGTGGATCACGCTCCTGCGTCTGCCATCGTTCTCCGAACTCACCCTACCCTTCGCTGTTCTCATCGGGACGATCGTGATCTTCCTGATGCTTAGCCGCACGTCCGAACTTGTCGTCTTGCGCGCTGCCGGCGTTTCGGTTTGGCAGTTTACCCTTCCTGCCATTCTCGTCGCCTTCCTGCTCGGGGTCGGATTCGTAACCGTCTACAATCCGGTTGCGGCATCGGCACGCGGTGAAGCCGAACGGCTTTATACGGCTGCGTTCGGCAAGGGCGACTCATTCCTGCAATCGGCGGGAAGAGGTGGTGCGTGGTTGCGCGAAGATGGCGCGGATGGCCCCTCCGTGATCCATGCGTTGCGCGTTCTAAACCAAGGACTCGAATTGCGTGGCGTATCAGTATTCCACTACACGCCCGACCACGAACTGAGTGAGCGTATCGAAGCCAAACGTGCCGTCCTAAAGAACGGCCGTTGGCATTTGGAACAGGCTTGGGTCAGCGCCCCGGGACGCGAGCCGGTTCTGTATGAGAACTATCTGCTGAGTACCTATCTGACCCCAACGCAGGTGCGTGACACGCTCGGCACCGTCTACTCGATTTCGTTCTGGGACCTTCCAAACTTCATCGAGATAGCCGAGCGCGCCGGACTGCCTGCCACTCAGTACCGCGTGCAATACCAACTGCTCTTGTCGCGACCGTTCTTGCTCGTCGCGATGGTCCTTATCGCGGCAACCTGCTCGCTGCAGAGCTTCCGCTTCGGCAACGTGCAAATCAATGCGGTGTTCGGGCTGGCGGCAGGTTTTGCGTTCTTCGTCTTCGCGGAGGTCTCGCGAAACTTCGCCATGTCCGGCCTGACTTCAGCCGTCGCGGCGGCTTGGATTCCGGTCATCGTCGCCATGTCGCTCGCACTCACTGTGCTCTTGTACAGAGAGGACGGCTGACCATGCGCGCGACCGTAATACTCCTCCGAAACATGTGCCGGGCCCTGCCCGGCCTTGGCGCGTCTTACTTGCAACGATTGTCGGTGGCCGCTTGCGTTCTTTCACTGTCGGTTTGCGCGCTTGTCGCAACAAACGACCGTGCTCGCGCGCAAGCACAAACGGACCTGGAGCAGATCGTGCAGGCGCCGGAAGTTAGCTCATCGGATCCCATGCTGTTGCAAGCCGACGAGCTGATCTACGAGAACAACAACTCCCGCGTGACCGCGCAAGGAAACGTCGAGGTCTATTACGGGGACTACACGCTTCTCGCCGACCGGATCGTTTACGACCGCAATGCCAATACGCTGGCGGCCGAGGGCAACGTCCGGATGAAAGACCCCAATGGCGCCGTGATCACGGCCAACGACCTTACGCTCACGGACGACTTCCGGGACGGCTTCGTTGATGCTCTGAAATTCGTGACGCAAGACGACACGCGCATCACCGCTCAGTCCGCATCGCGCGAAGCAGGCAATGTCACGGTCTTCGAGAAAGGCATGTTCACGCCTTGTAGGGTCTGCCGGGAGAACCCCGACAAGGCTCCAACTTGGCGCATTCGCGCAGGCAAGATCACGCATAAGCGCGATGAGGCGAAGATAGCGTTCAACAACGCAACCTTCGACTTCTTCGGTGTGCCCGTACTGTGGGTGCCCTACTTCCAGACCGCCGACCCCACGGTCAAACGCAAATCGGGCTTCCTGGTCCCGTCCTACAGCCACTCAAACCAGCTCGGCAGTACGATCCAGGTTCCCTACTACTTCGCCCTATCCGACCACTACGACTTCACGTTTGCCCCGATGTGGACGGAGAAGGCGGGCACGTTACTGCTTGGCGATTGGCGGCAACGAACGGCCAACGGCGGGTTCAATCTCGAGCTGGCGGGTGTGTTCGACAACGTCAACGACCTGTCGAGCCCGGCCTTGGGCGACGACTTCCGCGGCAGCATCAAGACCAAGGGTCGTTTTGCGCTCGATCCCTACTACTCTTGGGGATGGGACGTCCTGCTCGAAACGGATGAAACGTTCCGGCGCTTCTACAACCTCGACTCGCGCCTGCGCACCGATCGGATTTCGCAGGTCTATCTCGAAGGCTTGCGCGGCCGGAACTACTTCTCGACGCGCTTCTACAACACGGAGAGCCTACTGTTTACCGACGAGGAATTCTCCGAGGCCGTCGTCTACCCAATCATCGACTACGACTACATCGTCGATTCGCCGATCGTCGGCGGCGAGCTGAGCTTTAACAGCAACACGATGGTGTTTTCTAGCGCCGACGGCACGGACTCCAACCGCTTCATCATGGAAGCAAGATGGCGGCGTCAGATGGTTGACGGCATCGGTCAGGTGTTCACGCCGTTCGGCCGCCTGCGCGGAGACGTCTACAGTCTCGACAATCCTGGCATCCTTGAATTGGGCGGTACGGAAGACGTCACTGTCGACAACCCGGTAGCGATTGCTTCAAACCGCGACAATGGAACGATTTGGCGGGGCAATGCGGTTGCCGGTCTTGAGTATCGCTATCCGTTCGTGACCTCGACAGGAAACGTTACGCACACGATCGAACCTATTGGACAGATTATCGCGCGCCCCGACGCAATCGGCGATCAGCAAGAGATTCCCAACGAGGACGCGCTTAGCTTGGTGTTCGACGACACCATCCTGTTCGATATCGATAAGTTCTCTGGATACGACCGGATCGAGACAGGGACGCGGGCCAATGTGGGAATTGGTTACACCGCTCAGCTTGTGAGTGGCGGCTATGCGCGGGCGGTGTTTGGTCAGAGTTACCAAGTCGCCGGCGACAATGAGTTCGACAACACTTTTTATCAGAACAGCGGCCTATCAACGAGCAACTCGGATTACGTAACGGGCGTGTATATCCAGACTGTGCGCGGGTTTTCTCTGACTGGACAAGCGCGCTTCGACCAAGATTCTTTCGACATGGTTCGAACCGATCTTGGCTCTAGCCTCAACTATGGGCCTGTCCAGGCGCGCGTAAACTACGCAAAGGTACCTGGCACGATCGAGCCCAGCGACGTCACGCCAAATCTCACCAATGTGGTGAATGCGGACGACGCCGAAGAGATCTTGCTCGCCGGTGCCCTAGCAATCACTGACGAATGGTGGCTGCTCGGTAATCTGCGCTATGACATTTCGGATTCTCAGACGATCACTGACGGTCTTGGGCTCCGCTATCAGGACGACTGTTTCAAGATCGACGTGACGTACCAGCGTTCGTTCATTGAGGACCAGGATATCGAGCCCGATGAACGTTTCGTCTTCACTTTCGCTTTGAAACACCTCGGTGAGTACACAACCAGCCTTGATGCCGGCAGCGGCACAAGCGGTAGCGCCACAGGATTTCTAGATTGAGCACTCAAGCAAAGCAGAGCATGACGAACCGTATCCTCACGCCTGCGTTGGTTGTGATGATGCTGATGGTTGCCTGTGGTGCTCAAGCGCAGGACGTGGCAATCAAGATCTTGGTCAACGACGATCCGATCTCCGACTACGACATCGCGCAGCGTGCGCGGTTCCTGCAGCTAACCGCCAAGGAGCAGCCTGGCCCCGCTCTCAATCAGAAATCCACGGAGATGCTGATCTCGGAACATCTGCAGCTCCAGGAGGGACGGAAGCTCGGAATCACGCCGGGCGAGGCCGAAGTTATCCGCGTCATCGAAGGCATGGCCTCGCAGAATAATCTTGACGCAAATGGGTTGAAAACGGCGCTAGGACGAGCAGGCGTCAACATCAGCACGCTCAAGAACCGCATTGGCGCCCAGTTGGTTTGGCAACGCGTCGTGCAACAGAAATTCCGCCGCGAGGTAACCGTCAACGATGCTCAGATTGACGAAGCGCTCGCTCAGAACGGCGGCTCATCCTCGGGCGGCATCAAGCAGCTTCGCCTTCCTTTGCCCAACGGAGCGAACCAGCAAACGGTCGCTGCGAAGGTTGCCGAGGCAGAGAACTTGCGGGCCAGATTCCGCGGTTGTGGCAGCGTTCAGAGCTTGGCCAAAGGCGTCCAAGGCGCGACGATCCGCAATCTAAAGGTCCAGGACTCCGCAACACTGGGGTCTCCTGCCCGCATCTTGGTGCGAAATGCAAAGGTCGGACAGATGACGCCCCCAACCGTGAGCCGTGCTGGCGTTGAGCTCTACGCGGTCTGCGCGACCCAAGCGGCTGCCTCTACGGGCGGCCTTACCATCCGCGAAGAGGCACAACGCACAATCATGAATAAGGAGCTCCAGGAAAAGGCAGAGAACTATCTCAAGGAGATTCGCGAGAAAGCCTTTATCGAGTACCGCTGAGGGCGATGTTCCTCCGCAGCAAGGCATGCTAGGCCATTGCGCATGTCAGTCCCGGCCGCCACGCCCCTCGCTCTTACCATCGGTGACCCCGCCGGCATCGGTCCGGACATCACGCTGCTCGCCTTCGATGCACGGCACCGCGAACAGATCCCGCCTTTTGTTTTTCTGGGCGACAAACCAGTATTAGAGGCCCGCGCGGCACAGCTTGGCCTCAAGGTTCGCATCGAGACGATCACAAGCCCTGGGGACGCGGTCGATCTCTTCGACGATGCCTTACCGCTCCTTCCGATCCCGGTGCCAGTTCCTGTACAAGCGGGGAATCCCGAGCCTGGCGCCATGGTGGCTGTGACCGCTTCTATTGAGGCCGCCATGGAAATGGTTCGGTCCGGCGAAGCACGCGCGATCGTAACCAATCCGATTTCGAAATCGGGCCTCTACCAGGCGGGCTTCGAATTTCCGGGGCACACGGAGTATCTGGCGGCGCTGGCCGCAGACAACGGGCACGCGCCACACCCCGTAATGATGCTCGCGTCCGATATCCTCAAGGTCGTCCCAGCGACGATCCATATCCCGCTAAAGGATGTACCGGAGGCGCTGACCCAAGACCTGCTCGCGAAGACGATCGCGATCACGGATCGCGACATGCGCCAGCGCTTCGGGTTCGAACGGCCGCGGATTGCGGTAAGCGGGTTGAATCCGCATGCCGGAGAAGACGGAACGCTCGGCCGCGAGGAAATTGACACGATAGAGAGCGCGGTCACCGCTGCGCAGTACGCGGGCCTTGACGTTAGTGGTCCCTACCCAGCTGACACGCTGTTTCACGCGGCAGCTCGCGAGCGCTACGATGTCGCAATCTGCATGTATCACGATCAGGCCTTAGTGCCTTTCAAGACCCTCGCCTTCGACGACGGAGTCAACGTCACGCTCGGGCTCCCCTTCGTGCGCACCTCCCCCGACCACGGCACGGCGTTCGATATTGCCGGTACGGGCAAGGCGAACCCAAGAAGCCTCATTGAAGCGCTGCGCTTGGCGGACGCGATGAGCGCCTCGGGCGCCAGCGAAGCCGAATGACGACGCCTGACGGGCTGCCGCCCTTACGCCAGGTCATCCGAGAGGCGGGCCTTTCGGCAAGGAAGAGCCTGGGACAGAACTTTCTGCTCGACCTCAACCTGACAAGACGGATTGCCCGTTCCGCAGGACCGCTAGAAGGCGTCACCATCGTTGAAGTTGGCCCCGGGCCGGGTGGTCTCACGCGTGCCCTCCTTTTGGAGGGCGCCGACAAGGTCATCGCTATCGAACGCGATGAGCGCTGCGTGCCGCCGCTCAAGGACATTGCTGCAGCCTATCCCGGTCGGCTCGACATCGTGAGCGGAGACGCGAGGGAAATTGACTACATAGCCTTGCCCATACAGGGACCCGCGCGTCTTGTGGCGAACCTTCCCTATAGCGTGGGCACGCCTCTACTTGTCGGCTGGCTCAAATCTCATCCCTGGCCGCCCTGGTTCGATAGCTTGGTGCTTATGTTCCAGCGGGAGGTGGCCGATCGCATCGTTGCGACGCCGGGAGGCAAGGACTACGGGCGCCTCGCTGTCCTGTCCCAATGGCGCACGGACCCCCGCATACTCTTCTCGCTACCGCCGGAGGCCTTCACGCCAAAGCCCAAGGTGGCCTCTGCGGTGGTCAAACTCGTCCCGAAGCAAAGGCCGGAACCGCACTGCGACGTCGGCGTGCTGGAACGGGTGACGGCTGCGGCGTTCGGTCAGCGGCGTAAGATGCTCCGAGCCAGCCTCAAGCAAGTTACACCGGATCCAGAAACGCTGCTGACCGGCCTCGGGTTAGACCCCAAGGCCCGGGCGGAGACGCTGCAGATCGAGGACTTCTGCAAAATCGCCAACGCACTCGCGAAGAGCAAATAGAGACACATCCGACGCGGTCTCGCGTTCAGAGTTCAGTCAGCAGCCCCTGTACGAAGTTGTCGAGGCCCGTGAGCCGAGATCTCTTCAAGCGCTCCGCCGCAAGCACCGCATGCACAGCAGCCACGGACTGGTCCACATCGAAATTGACGAGTACGTAGTCATACTCGGTCCAGTGCTGGATCTCGTTGCTGGCTCCGCGCATGCGCAGCGCAACCACCTCATCTGAGTCTTGCGCGCGCGTTTTGAGCCTCTGTTCCAGCGCACCTGCCGTGGGCGGCAGGACGAACACGGACACCACATCAGCTGCCGCTTCCCGGCGTAGCGACTGCGCACCTTGCCAGTCCACGTCGAACAGCACATCGCGTCCGTCCGCTAAGGCTTCGTCGACTGGCGCGCGGGTGGTGCCATAGAAATTGTCGAAGACCAACGCCCACTCCAAAAACGCGCTCTCCTCCCGCATCTGGGTGAAACTCTTCTTGTCGACGAAGAAGTAGTCCTTGCCATCCACCTCGCCCGGCCTTTGCGGGCGTGTCGTGTGCGAAATGGACGCGGCGATGCCTGAGTCTTCAGACAGAACCCGCCGCGCAATCGTCGTCTTGCCTGCCCCGGACGGCGAAGATAGCACCAGCATGAGGCCGCGCCGGTCGATCGTCTCCATAGGGGCGCTCATCGGTTCGCCTCACTCGATGTTCTGCACCTGCTCCCGCAGCTGATCGATCACGGACTTGAGCTCTAGCCCAATCCTGCTGATCTCGATATCCGCTGCCTTAGAACAGGTCGTGTTGGCTTCTCGGTTGAACTCTTGCGCCAGGAACTCGAGCTTACGGCCAGCGGGCTGGCTACTGGCGATGAGTTCCCTCGCGGCGGCCACATGCGCGGTCAGCCGATCGAGCTCTTCTTGGATGTCGGCTTTTGCGGCTAACAGAAGTCCTTCTTGGTGCAACCGCTCGGGATCGAGAGAGGCGCCAGCTTCATCCAGCCTGGCGATCTGCTCGCGCAAGCGCGTCGCGATCAGTTTCGGCTGCTTAGCCATGATCGTGGATGCCTGCGAAACGAGCGAGTCGATCCCTGCGAGCTGGGCCTCGATGACTTCGGCAAGCCGCGCGCCCTCGGCGACACGCGCGGCCACGAGCTGATCAAGAGCTTCCGATAGCCCGGCAAGCATCGCGGCGGCGAACGCCTCGCGTTCCTCATCGCTTTCCTCCGGCTCCGCCACTTCGACGACCCCGCGCATGCCAAGCAGCGTATCGAGTTTGGCCGGCTTGAGCCGAGTTTGCTTCTGCGCCTGCTCCGCCACCGCCAGCGCTTCGCGGAGCGCCGCCTCGTTAAGCCGGATTTCCAGCTGCCCGGCCTCGCGCTTAAGCGTAAGCGATACGGTACAGTTTCCCCGCACGAGTTGCTCCTGGCAGCACGCTCTCACGCGGGGCTCAAGTCGCTCCGACCCTGGGGGCAAGCGCAGGCGCAAATCCAGCGACCGGCCATTCACGCTGCGGATTTCCCAGAACCAACGTGTCGCGCCATGCGTCCCGTCGGTACGCGCAAAGCCCGTCATGCTCTTTAGTGTCATTGGCCGTGCCCACCCTTACCCGACGTCATACTTGCCGCTCCGAAGAGCGGGCATTGGCGGGACTTATACCCGAGTCGGGCTCGAATCGCGCAAGAAGAAGCGTGCACGCTCGTAGGCCAAGCAGTCGCGCCAACGAAATGCTAGCGAACCGGATTTCGCTGCGGCCAGCCAATGGGGCCGCCAACGGGCGTCAGACCGTCCTCCCCCTCTGGCAACAGCATGCCGCGCTCCGCGGCCAGTTTAGCAGCCTCGGCCTCAGCCTTTTGCCGCGCGCGAATCTCCCGCTCGATCTTCCGCCACTTGGCGACTTTCCTATTGTGCTCGGCAAGGGTCTTGGAGAAGTCATGGCCCCCCGTGCCATCGGCAACAAAATACAGTTCGTCCGTCTGCGCAGGTTTCAGAACCGCCTCTATGGCGGCCCGGCCAGGATTGCCGATAGGAGTCGGAGGAAGACCGTCGATTTGATAGGTATTATAAGGGTTTTTCTCTTTTAGCTCTTCTCGCGTAATAGGGTGATCCCGGTTTCCCGACCCCCCGAAAATGCCGTAAATGATGGTGGGATCCGACTGCAGGCGCATGCCCCTGCGAAGCCGGTTATTGAACACGGCGGCAATGCGCGGGCGCTCCTCTGCGATGCCGGTCTCCTTCTCGACGATGGATGCCAGGATCACCGCCTCTTCGGGCGTTTTGACCATGATGCCCGGATCGCGTTCTTCCCAGACTTGGGCCAAGAACTTGTTATGCGCCGCTTGCATGCGCTTGAGGACGTCGTCCTTTGAGTCCTTCGTGCCATAGCTGTACGTGTCTGGCAGCAAGGAGCCTTCCGCCGGAATAGCGGATACAACGCCATCCAACTCAGCGTTGGCGGAAATCCGGTTGACGATCTGCTGGCTGGTCCAGCCTTCGGGGAACGTAATGCGGTACTGCACCGACTTCCCATCGACCAGGGTGTTCAGCACCTGACGCATGGTCGCGCGCTTATCGAATTGGTACTCCCCAGCCTTGAGGGTCCCCTCGCCTTTGAGTCGCATGAAATAGAAGATGGCCGCCATGAAGATGCGCGTATCGGTGATGACACCTTCCTCTGTCAGCCGGTTTGCGATGGAGGTCGTGCTCGAGCCCTTCGGCACGACAAAAATCGTCGAAATCTCAAGCGGGCCTGGCCGGTCGAACTCGACGCGCAGGAAGTAGAAGAAGCTGGCAACGGCGACGAGCACGATCAACACGAAGTTCAGCAGCCCATCGCACATCCGCAAGATTGGACGGTCGTTTTCCTCGTCATCATCTTGGGCCGGCAGCTCAGGGGGACGCTGCGGAACCAGCGCCGCCGCCGGGCTGTCGGCCGCGAGGCTTGCAGGCACGGGACGCGGTCCCGGTTGGACTGGACGGGCCCCAGCTTGGGCGGGACGGGGCGCGGCCTGCGCTGGATGCGGCGGCACTTGGGCTGGACGGGGCGCACCTTGAGGTTGCTGACCTTGAGGCTGCTGACCTTGAGGCTGCTGACCTTGAGGCTGCTGACCAGGAGGCTGATACGGAACCTTGCGGCCCGTAGCCGGGTCCTCGATGTACTTTCGGCCGGTCTTTCGATCGACGAAAATACGGCGCCGCGCGCCTTGCGGCGGCGGAGGTGGTGGAGGAGTGTTTCGCGACGATGTCATACTAGATGAGCGCGAACCTTAAGGATCTCGACGCCACTTTCCGAGCAAATATGGCGAAAGGGTGTTTCGCCTGGCAAGTCATAGGATCGTCTAGGAAGCGTAGCGGCGCATCACTAACGATGCGTTGGTGCCGCCGAACCCAAACGAGTTCGACAGGACCGTGTCGATCGTCCGCTGCCGCGCCTTGTGCGGCACAAGGTCGATCGCCGTCGAGACGGATGGGTTGTCCAAATTGAGCGTCGGCGGCGCAGTGTTGTCGCGGATCGCCAACACCGAGAAAATCGCCTCGACCGCCCCTGCGGCACCGAGCAAGTGCCCTGTCGCGGACTTCGTGGACGACATGGAGACTTTGCCGGCCGCATTCCCAAAGATACGCTCCACGGCCCCAAGCTCAATCTCATCGCCCATCGGGGTCGATGTGCCATGGGCGTTGATGTAGTCGATATCGGCTGCATCGATGCCCGCCCGCTTCACTGCCGCGGTCATGCAACGATAGGCTCCGTCCCCATCCTCGGCAGGGGCCGTAATGTGGAAGGCATCGCCCGAAAGACCATAGCCGATAACCTCGGCATAGATGTTAGCCCCGCGCGCCTTGGCGTGCTCAAGCTCTTCGACGACAACTACGCCAGCCCCCTCGCCCATAACGAAACCGTCGCGATCGCGATCGTAGGGACGGGACGCCTTCTGGGGCGCATCGTTGAAGTTTGTGGACAGCGCCCTGCACGCGGCAAACCCGGCGAGGGACAAACGGCATACCGGCGATTCCGTACCGCCTGCGACCATGACGTCCGCGTCGCCAAAGGCGACGAGCCGTGATGCATCGCCGATTGCGTGCGCACCTGTGGAACACGCCGTCACAACCGAATGATTGGGTCCCTTGAGCCCGTGTTCGATAGAAACGTAGCCAGAGGCCAGGTTGATTAAGCGCCCGGGTATGAAGAACGGGCTAACCCGTCGCGGCCCCTTGTCGTTGAAGAGGAGCGACGTCTTCTCGATGCCCTGAAGGCCACCGATACCGGAGCCAATCAAAACGCCGGTACGTGTTTGATCCTCATACGATGTCGGCTTCCAGCCCGCATCGTCTAGTGCCTGTGTCGCAGCACTCATCGCGTAGATGATGAAATCGTCGACCTTGCGCTGTTCTTTCGGCTCCATCCAATCATTCGCATTGAACGAGCCGTCCGAACCGTCGCCCCGGGGAACCTGACAGGCGACCTGACAGGACAAATCGGACACGTCGAAGTCATCGATGCGCTTCGCAGCGTTTTCGCTCGCGGTCAGTCGCTTCCACGCCGCATCATGACCGGAGCCAAGCGGTGAAACGAGACCGAGACCTGTAATAACGACACGGCGCATCGCGGTTTTGTCGGATCCTTAAACAGAGAGTCCGAGGATCGGGCCCCTTCGGGCCGGATCACTCATGGTCTGAATGTCGCGGTCAGCTATCGAGCTAAGACCGCTGCCTGAACTAGGCAGAGTTCTTCTCAAGGAACTTGATAGCATCGCCGACCGTCAGAATCGTCTCGGCAGCATCGTCCGGAATCTCGCAGCCGAACTCTTCCTCGAAGGCCATCACCAATTCGACCGTGTCCAGGCTGTCCGCCCCAAGGTCGTCGATGAAGCTTGCGTTGTCGGCCACCTTATCGGCTTCAACACCCAGGTGCTCAACAACAATCTTTTTCACGCGCTCAGAGATATCGCTCATGTCCTCCTCACCGTCCCTTCAACTCTCAAAATCCTCATGGCCTTGCGTACCTCAGAGCATAAGCCCCCGGCCCAAGACACCCTCTAATGGCTAGTCAGGAGGGTTGATCGCGGTGGGATTGGCCTTTGTCAAGCCCCCGCAAACGGCCGATTGGGTAGCATACTCTAATTGACTTTGCCAGAAGCCCCTAACTCGAAGACCGGTTTGCATAAATTCCCATTCACGCCCGATGGACGCCGCTGCCGGGGCGCTTAGACCATGATCATCCCGCCATTGATGTGCATCGTCTCGCCGGTGACGTAAGATGCTTCATCACTTGCGAAAAAGACCACCGCGGCTGCGATGTCTTCCGGCTTGCCGAAGCTCTGCGCCGGGATGGCGGCGGCAATAGCCTCGGTTTGCTTCTCGGTCAAGGCGTCCGTCATCGGCGTGGAGATGAAGCCGGGTGAGATACAGTTAGCGGTGATGCCGCGCGCCGCGACCTCGCGGGCCAACGACTTGGTCATGCCAACGAGACCGGCCTTTGAAGCCGCGTAATTGCCCTGTCCTGGATTGCCGAATACGCCCGAGATCGAGGCGATATTGACGATGCGGCCTCCCCGGCGGCGCATCATACCCCGAAGAACGCCGCGGGTGAGCGTGAACACCGAAGTGAGGTTGACGGACAACACCTCGTCCCACTCTTCATCCTTCATGCGCATAAAGAGGTTGTCCTTGGTGATACCCGCATTGTTCACAAGGATATCGACCTGGCCCAGTGCCTTCTCCGCATCGTCCGCAAGCGCTGCCACGGCCGCCCGGTCTCGCAGATCGCACGGGAGCACATGCACGCGATCGCCGAGTTCGGCCGCAAGCCTCTCAAGCTTCTCGGCATTCGTGCCAGAGATTGCGACGGTCGCGCCTTGGTCGTGCAGGGCCTTGGCGATGGAACCGCCAATGCCGCCGGTCGCACCCGTAACCAAAGCGCCCTTCCCACTGAGGTCGAACATAATCGAATCTCTCCCTAAGCTCAGCGCCCGCCTAGCCGTTTAGTGCGGCGGCGGCGCTCTCCAATTCTTCTGGCGTTCCGACGCTCTTCGCCTCAAGGCCATCGAGGCGCCGCGCCATGCCCGTCAGCACGCGGCCGGCACCAATTTCGTACATCGCGTCGACGCCATTGCCCGCAAGGAACTTCATCGTCTCCCGCCAGCGCACCATGCCGGTGACCTGCTCAACAAGACGCGCCCGAATCTCTTCCGGGTCCGTAATAGGTGCCGCTAGCACATTGGCGACGACCGGCACGGCCGGGGCGGAAATGGTCACACCCGCCAGAGCCTCGGCCATGGCGTCTGCCGCTGGCTGCATCAACGCGCAATGGAAGGGTGCGCTGACAGGCAGCAAGACTGCCCGGCGCGCGCCGAACTTGGGCGCAAGTGCCACGGCCCGCTCGACGGCCGTCTTCTTACCGGAAATCACGACCTGGCCTGCAGCATTGTCGTTCGCGGCCTGACAGCACTCGCCTTCGCTCGCCGCTTCCGCAAGTTCCTGGGCCTGCGGCAGATCCGCACCGAGCAAGGCGGCCATAGCCCCCTCACCCACCGGCACCGCTTGCTGCATGGCGCGTCCGCGAGTCTTTAGCAGTCGGGCGGTGTCGCCGAGGCTCAGCGCGCCGGAAGCGGCCAGCGCTGAATACTCGCCAAGGGAGTGACCCGCCACGAAAGCGACCTTGTCGGCCAAGGAAAAACCTGTCTCCTCCAGCGCCCGCATCGCCGCAAGCGAGACTGCCATCAACGCCGGCTGGGCATTCTCCGTGAGGGTCAAGTCCCCTTCTGGTCCTTCCCACATCAGCGCGGAGAGCTTCTGGCCCAACGCTTCGTCAACCTCGTCAAACACCGCTTTCGCTGCTGGAAAAGCCTCGGCGAGTCCAGCGCCCATGCCGACAGCTTGGCTCCCTTGGCCAGGAAAAACGAAGGCAATACTCATTGTCTTGAAGAACGGCGCGTTATTGATCGGAAGGAGGCCAAAGACACTGTTTCAATCTTGCCTGTCAAGCGGGCATAGGTGCTATTCGTCCGGCCTCCCCATTTGCCTTGCAAAGCAGGCACAAACCACTATAAAGCCCAGCTTCCAGCAACCGTTCCGGTCGGAGGCTGAACGGAGGACCGTTTCTTGACCCATTTTGGTGGGTCGGACGGCAGGAGTAATCCGCCCTCCCGTGTCTCCGCTCTTCTGGGCTTGCGCTCTTTAGAGCTACTTCTTGGGCCTTTCCTTCATAGCGCCCACGACGAGGCTTCGCGCCGGAGCAACGAAGAAGAAGGAAAGGCACACCATGCCTTTGTATGAGCACGTGTTCCTGGCGCGCCAGGACGTATCCACGCAGCAGGTCGAAGGCCTGCAGGAGACATTCCGCTCTCTTATCGAGGAGAATGGCGGATCGGTCGCCAAGACCGAGTATTGGGGCCTGAAGTCGCTTGCTTACCGGGTCAAGAAGAACCGGAAGGCCCATTACACCCTCATGAACATCGACGCCCCGCACGCGGCTGTTGCCGAGATGGAGCGCCAGATGGGTCTGTCCACGGACGTGATCCGCTTCATGACCATCCGCGTGGACGGGCACGAAGACGGCCCTTCGGCGATGATGCGCCGTTCCGACCGCGATGAGCGCGACGGCCGCCGCGGTCCGCGCCGCGACCGCGATCATGATCGTGGCGACCGCGGAGACCGTGGAGACCGCAGCCCCCGCGAGGCGAGCCCCGAGCGCAGCGCGCCCCCCGAAGCCAATAACGAGGATGCATCCCAATGAGCACGACACCGATGCAAGCGCGCCGCCCGTTCTATCGCCGGCGCAAGACCTGTCCCTTCTCCGGCGACAAGGCTCCGAAGATCGACTACAAAGACGTAAAGCTACTGCAGCGCTACGTATCCGAGCGCGGCAAGATGGTGCCGAGCCGTATCACGGCCGTCTCCGCAAAGAAGCAGCGCGAACTGGCACGGGCGATCAAGCGGGCGCGTTTCCTTGGTCTGCTGCCCTACCTGATCCAGTAGCGCTTCGGAAGCGAGATAGACCAAGCTTTGGCCTTCGGGCCCATAATTCGGCCTTCGGGCCCATACACATTCCGAGGCGATGATCTCGGAACGGAATAGACGAAACGAAAGTTGGGGTGGGCCAAGGCCCGTCCCTAACCGCCCCCAAAGGCAAGCGGGACAGCGACATCAATGCCGGCATACTTTCTAATTGGCGCAGGCGCAGGCCTGGTTTCAGCAGCGCTTTTTGCGTCCGCCGTCGTATCGGCGGCGCTGGCCGGCGTGATTCTCTATATCTGCCCGCTACCGCTTTTCCTTGCTGGGCTGGGTTGGGGCAAGCAGGCGGTCACACTCGGCGGTTTCGTGGGAACGATTCTCGCGCTTCTCGTCCTCGGCCCTTCCCCCGGACTTGTCTTCGCCGTCAGCATTGCAATCCCCGCGACGGTGCTTGTCCATCTCGCTTTGCAATTCCGAACCGTCCCCGATCCTGCCAATGGAGACAAACAGATCGTGGCCTGGTATCCGGCCGGCCGGCTTGTGGCCGCGACTGCCATCATGGCCGGCGTCATCGCCATGCTGATCGTACTGATGCTGGGTCCGGGCATGGCCAGCTACCAGGGCGCCATCGATCAAATGATGCCGGTAATTCATGAGACTCTTGGCGTCGACGACAAGGTTTGGACCCCCGAGGCCACTGAGAACTTGAGGACACTTTTGGCGCGAGCCCTGCCAGCGGTCTTGGCGATCGTGTGGATCACGATCGCGCTCCTGAACTTGTGGCTGGCCGGTACCATCGCAAAGGGCTCTGGCCACGCCTTACGGCCCTGGCCAAATCTCCATGCCCTCGAAATCCCGAATGCGATGGTTCTTGCGTTCGCCGCAGCGCTGGCCCTGTCCTTCGTTCCAGGGACCATAGGGCTAATCGCCACCGGTTTCGCGGGCGCATTTCTGGTCGCCTATCTGCTTCAGGGCCTCGCGGTTATCCACTTCTATACGCGTGGCATGCAGTTCCGCACAGTGATGCTGGTGGTTCTCTATTTCGCCGTATTGCTTCTCGGCTGGGTGGCAATTCTTGTCGCCATTCTCGGGCTTGGCGAACCCATGTTTGGTTTACGCGGACGCGCAAGCGCGACGCCGGACAAGACCGGCGGCAAAGACGACAACAACGACTGACAAAGACGACTTACGACTAGGAGTACTGCACTATGGAAATCATCTTGCTAGAGCGCATTGGGCGCCTTGGACAGATTGGCGATGTGGTCAAAGTCAAAGATGGCTACGCCCGGAACTTCCTGCTGCCGCAAGGCAAGGCCCTTCGCGCAACCGAGACCAACCGCGCCCATTTTGAGAACGAGCGCGCCCAGCTCGAGGCGCGCGATCTGGAGCGCAAGAGCGAAGCGGAGTCCGTCTCGGAGAAGTTAGCCGGCGAGAGCTTCGTGGTCATTCGTCAGGCCGGCGACACCGGACAGCTTTATGGATCCGTCTCGACCCGCGACATCGCCGCGGCAGTCACCGAAGGCGGCTTCTCGATCGAGCGCCGTCAGGTTCTGCTCGACAAACCCATCAAGACCCTCGGCCTCCATGAGGTGCGGCTTGCTTTGCACGGTGAAGTCGTCCCCACTGTCCTTATCAACGTGGCCCGCACCGACGATGAAGCCGAGCGTCAGGCGCGCGGCGAAGACGTGACGCAAGAGCTCACCGAGGAAGAAGAGGAGGCCGCCGAGGCCCTCGCCGCAGGCGAAGCGCTCTTTGAGGAAGGGGCGGCGCCTGAGGGAGAAGAGGCCGCCGAGGAGGCCGGTGAAGAAACCACTGGCGATAGCGGCGAGGAAGAGCCCGAAGATAAGGCATAGTCTACAACCGCTGCCGCTTTCCGTTGAAGTGACTCGGGAATCTAAAAGAGGCAGGCTTGTCCTGTCTCTTTTTTCATGAGGACCGAAGAGTTGGGGTCAAGCTGTGAGTTGGGTGCGATCTCCCCGATGTTCACAGGACTGACATCTGGCCGAGCTGCGGCAATTCACTACTCTTCTGGTATGACCGCACTGATTCGCCAGACGCCCCAAGAGCCCCACTCTGAGACCCCAGAATACAGGGGGGCACCTCACAATCTGGAGGCCGAGCAGGACTTGCTCGGCGCCATTCTCGTGAACAACGAGGCACTCGACCGCGTGTCGAGCTTTTTGAAGCCGGATCACTTCTTCGATGCGCTCCACGGGCGCATCTTCGAAAGCGCCGCCAAACTCATTATGGGCGGCAAGCGAGCGACGCCCATCACCCTGAAGACCTTCTTCCAGGCGGACCCGCCGGTCGGCGATCTCTCCATGCCGCAGTATCTGGGCCGCCTCGCCGCGAATGCTACGACGATCATCAATGCCGAGGACTATGGCCGCACGGTCTACGATCTCGCGATCCGCCGGAACCTGATCGACATCGGCGAAGGCATGGTCAACACAGCTTACGATTCGCCGATCGATGCAGAACCGTCGGATCAGATCGAGGAGGCCGAGCAACGCCTTTACGAGCTTGCCGAGACTGGCAAATACGGCGCCGGGTTCGAGCCGTTTTCCTCCGCGCTCACCGACGCCATCGACATGGCCGCCAATGCCTATCAGCGTGACGGCGGGCTATCCGGCTTGGCTACGGGGTTCGCCGACCTCGACCAGCGTATGGGCGGCCTGCAGGCTTCGGACCTTGTGATCCTCGCCGGACGCCCCTCCATGGGCAAAACGGCTCTTGCGACCAACATCGCCTATCACGTAGCCAAGGCTTACAAAGCCGATCCACACACTGGCGGCGCCCAGGACGGCGCTGTGGTTGGGTTTTTCTCGCTGGAAATGTCGGCTGAACAGCTCGCCACCCGTATCATCTCCGAGCAATCTCAGATTTCTTCCGAAAAGATCCGCCGTGGCCGGATCGACTCTCATGACTTCGACCGGATCGTTGAGGCCTCTCAAGAGCTCCAGAACCTCCCGCTGTTTATCGACCAGACGGGCGGCATCTCAGTGGCTCAGCTCGCGGCCCGCGCACGGCGCCTAAAACGTCAGCGGGGTCTGGGGTTTATCATTGTGGATTATCTTCAACTCTTAACGGGATCGTCGCGACGGGCCCAAGAAGGGCGCGTCCAGGAGGTTTCGGAGATCACCACGGGGCTAAAAGCCCTGGCCAAAGAGCTCCATGTGCCTATTCTCGCGCTCTCACAGCTCTCCCGTCAGGTGGAGCAGAGGGATGACAAGCGACCGCAACTGGCGGATTTGCGTGAATCAGGGTCGATCGAACAGGATGCCGATGTGGTAATGTTCGTGTTCCGCGAGGAATACTACCTTGAGCGCAGCCAGCCGCGCGAAAACACCGAAGAGCACAGACAGTGGCAACAGGACATGGAAGCCGTCACGGGCAAGGCCGAGGTCATCGTCGGCAAGCAGCGCCACGGCCCAACCGGAACGGTGATGCTACAGTTCTCTCCGGAGTACACACGCTTCTCCAATCTCGCGAGCACGGAGCGTCTGCCGGACCGGATGGAGTGAGCGGACAGGCCTCGCGGCCCGAAGGCGCAAGCGCCAATCGCGACACGCACGAGACGGCCATCCTCACAATCGACCTCAGGGCTCTTGCCGACAACTATCGGGACTTGAGCGATCGAACGCGCCCGGCGGAATGTGCAGCCGTCGTCAAGGCGGATGCCTATGGGTTAGGGATGGCGCAGGCCGCCGCAGTGCTGTGGCGCAACGGTTGCCGTACCTACTTCGTGGCCACAATCGCAGAAGCCGTAGACCTCCGGGTCTTGCTCGCAGAGGCCGTGATCTATGTCTTGAATGGGCTCTTGGCGGGGACCGCAGCGACGTTCCATCAGCACGGTCTGCGCCCGGTCCTGAACAGCGCCAGCGAAGTCCGCGACTGGGCGAACTACTGCTCGTCTGTTGGGGAGGCACTACCCTGCGCAATCCATGTGGATACGGGCATGAACCGGCTCGGCCTGTCCGCCACCGATATCGATGAGATCCGGGGCATGGGCGATCTTTGGCAAACGGTTACGCTGTCTCTAGTGATGAGCCATCTGGCCTGCGCCGACGATCACGCCCATGCCAAGAACGGCCGTCAACGGGAGCGCTTCGAGGTCATTCGAATGTTGTTCCCGAAAGCGCTGACAAGCCTCGCCAATTCCGCCGGCATTCTCTTGGGTAGCGAGTACCATTATGACCTGGTGCGGCCGGGCGTGGCTCTCTATGGCGGCCATCCGCAACGTCAAGGCGACAATCCCTTCCGCCCGGTCGTTCACCTGATGGGCCGCATCTTGCAAATCCGCGACACCGCTCGAGGCGAGACAGTAGGATATGGCGCGACGCGAACGCTGGATCGTCCCACGCGCATCGCCGTGGTCGCCGTCGGTTATGCGGACGGTCTCTTCCGAGCTCTCTCCGCCGGTGATGGTGAGGCCGGCCTGATAGCCTATCTCGGCCCTTACGCGGTCCCGGTCCTCGGGCGGGTGTCAATGGACCTCGTCAGCGTAGACGTAACCGACGTTCCCGAGGCCTTTCGCCAGCGTGGTGCTTGGGTCGAGCTGCTTGGTCCTAATGTCAGCGCGCACACGATGGCATCGCAGGCGGGAACCATTGACTATGAAGTGCTGACAAGCCTCGGCAGCCGCGCGACGCGCCGCTATGTCGGCATCTAAGCAGAGGCGCTCAAAGCACTAGGGATCATGGCAAAACCCTCCAAAGCCTATGTCTGCCAATCGTGTGGCGCCGTCGCCGCGCGTTGGTCCGGCAAATGCGCGGCCTGCGGCGCCTGGAACTCTCTCGTCGAAGAAGCGTCGACGCCCACCCAAAGTCCCGCGCTTGTCGCCATCAAGGGCGGCAAAGGCCGGCAGGCAAAGTTCGAGACGCTGGATGCCAAGACGGAAGATGCCCCGAGGCTGAAGACCGGCATCGCAGAATTGGATCGCGTCTTGGGCGGCGGCCTGGTGCCCGGGGCAGCTGTCCTCGTTGGTGGCGATCCAGGCATCGGCAAGTCCACGCTCCTGCTGCAAACCGCTGCACAGCTCGCGCAGGACGGAGCGCCCGTCATCTACCTCTCCGGCGAGGAAGCCACCGCTCAAGTGCGGATGCGGGCTGGCCGCCTCGGCGTTGCCGGTGCGCCCGTAGCGCTCGGCACCGAGACCAATGTCGCCAACATTATCGCTACGCTGAGCAGCGGGCCGCCCCCTGCCCTTGTCATTATCGATTCGGTGCAAACCCTATGGTCTGAAGGCATCGAGTCAGCGCCCGGCACGATTTCGCAGCTCCGTGGCTGCTCTGCGGCTCTCATCAGCTACGCGAAAGCCAGCGGCACGACTCTCGTCCTCGTCGGTCACGTGACGAAGGACGGCCAAATCGCTGGCCCCAAAGTCATCGAGCACATGGTCGATACGGTCTTGTACTTCGAAGGGCTCAGCGGCCATCAGTTCCGCATCCTGCGATCGGTAAAGAACCGCTTTGGGCCTACCGACGAAATCGGCGTTTTCGAGATGCGCCTTGAGGGCCTCCGCGAGGTGGAGAATCCTTCAGCGCTCTTTCTCAATGACGCGGACCGGGGCTCGCCCGGAACGGCGGTCTTCGCTGGCATGGAGGGCACGCGGCCAATCCTTGTCGAGATCCAGGGGCTCGTCGCCCAAAGCGTCCTCGGAACGCCGCGCCGCGCCGTGGTCGGTTGGGATCAGAATCGCTTGTCGATGCTGCTGGCGGTCTTGGAAGCGCGGTGTGGCGTACGGCTCGGCGGCCACGACGTCTACCTCAACGTGGCGGGTGGGCTCCGGCTCAATGAACCTGCCGCCGATCTCGCCGCCGCTGCGGCGCTTCTATCGTCTTTCACAGGGCGCGCGGCTCCCGAGGACACGGTTTACTTTGGCGAGGTTAGCCTCACTGGCGCCGTTCGGGCCGTGGGGCACACTGATCAGCGCCTGAAGGAGTCTGCAAAGCTGGGCTTCGTCCAGGCCGTAGCCCCGTCTGGCAAAAGCCCGGCCGGCCATGATGCCGCCGGCATCGCGCTCAACCCCGTCTCCCAACTCGAAGAACTCGTGACCTGGTTCGCGCTACCTGAGGGATAGAGGGCTAAGGGTTGAGCTTCGGTCGATTGCGACGAAGTGTGACCCCCAAGTCATTGCATAACCGGGCCCATTCGTGCTTCATCCGCGAGAATCGTGATAAAACAGCGTCAATCGTCCGAGGGAGCGCCGTGGCATGCCAATCTCCTGGCTCGATATCATTTTGATCGTCATCATGCTTATCTCGGGTTTCCTCGCCATGGTGCGCGGATTCACTCGCGAGGTGCTGTCGATCTTCTCGTGGGCCATGGCTGCCGTCGCCGCCCTTTACTTCACCCCGCGCTATTACGAAGTTCTCTCGCCCTACATCGACAACCCGAGCATCGCGCAGATCGCCTTCGCGGCTGCCGTGTTTATCATCACGCTGATCGTCGTAAGCCTCATCACCTTCCGCATCTCCGACAAGGTGCTCGATAGCCGGGTCGGCGCGCTAGACCGGTCGCTCGGGTTTGTCTTCGGCTTGGCCCGCGGCTTCTTGCTCGTGGCCATCGTATTCATTCTCTTCACCGCGCTTGCCAGGGATCAGCCAGACTGGGTCCGCAACGCGCGCTCCTATCCTGTTCTGTTACAAACCCAAAAGGCGATTGAATCGCTACTGCCCACCAATCCGGAGGAGTTCATTCCAAAACCGGAAGAAGAAGGCACCGAGGCGGGAACCGATGGCGCTCCGGCGCAGTGAGGCGCGCCGCTTTAGGCACGTTCTTGCGGCATTAGTAACCAGTTGCGTGGCATTGAAGCTCCAGACGGGGCGACTATTTATTGATGGAAAGGCCCGTGCCCGTGACAGATAAACTCGATCAAGCGACACCACTTCAGTGGCTTGAGGACGACCGGCTCCACGAAGAGTGTGGGGTTTTCGGCATCTTCAACCATCCCGACGCCGCCGCGCTGACAGCGCTGGGCCTGCACGCGCTCCAGCATCGTGGCCAGGAAGCCGCCGGGATTGTGAGCTTTGATGGCGAGCACTTCCATACCGAGCGCCGGATGGGTCTTGTAGGCGACCACTTCACCTCACGCCCCGTCATCGATCGCTTGAAGGGCGACATGGCGGTTGGTCATGTGCGCTACTCCACCACGGGCGATGCGGTAATGCGCAACGTCCAGCCACTGTTTGTCGATCTTGAGTCCGGCGGCTTCACGCTCTGCCACAACGGCAATCTGACCAATGCGCTCACCTTGCGCGAGAACCTGATCAGCAAGGGCGCCATCTGTCAGTCGACCACAGACACGGAAGTCCTCCTCCACCTCGTCGCCCGAAGTGAGAAACGGAGTTTCGTGGAGCGTTTCATTGAGGCGCTACTCCAAGTCGAGGGCGCCTATGCCTTTGTGGGCATGACCAACAAGAAGCTTATCGGCGCACGCGACCCGTATGGCATTCGTCCGCTCGTTCTAGGCCGTCTTGGCGATGCCTGGGTGCTCGCCTCCGAAACCTGTGCGCTTGACATTATCGGCGCGGAGTTTGTCCGCGAGGTCGAGAACGGCGAAGTCATTATTGCCACCCGGGATGGGCTTGAGAGTCATCGTTTTGTCCCGAAGAACCCGGCCCGGCTCTGCATCTTCGAGTACATCTATTTCGCTCGCCCGGACTCAATCATCGACGGCCGCTCCGTCTACGACGTGCGCAAAGCCATGGGCAGGCAGCTCGCACGCGAAGCGCCCACGAATGCGGATCTCGTGGTCCCCATTCCGGATAGCGGCGTACCGGCGGCCATCGGCTATGCGCAAGAATCCGGCCTGCCCTTCGAATTCGGGATTATCCGGAACCACTATGTAGGGCGGACCTTTATTGAGCCGGAGCAGCAGATCCGCAAACTCGGCGTTAAGCTGAAACACAGCGCCAACGAGCTTCAGGTTAAAGGCAAACGCATCGTGCTGATCGACGACAGCGTGGTCCGAGGCACCACCTCCGTAAAGATCGTCCAGATGATGCGAGAGGCCGGCGCTAAAGAAGTCCATATGAGGATCTCCAGTCCGCCGATCACCCATCCCGACTTTTACGGCATCGATACGCCGAACCAGGAGAAGCTTCTGGCGGCAAACCGCACACTCGAAGAGATGCGTGAGTTCATGGACGCGGACTCGCTCGCCTTTATCTCCGTCGACGGCATTTATCGCGCCATGGGCTTTGACGGCCGCGACGACGACAATCCTCAGTTCACTGACCACTGCTTTACTGGCGAATACCCAACGCGTCTACGCGACCGCGAAGGGCCACCGCAGCAAAAGCAGCTCTCCTTCCTTGCCGAGGTCGGTTGACCGGTACCCGTTTCAAAGACCGCATCGCCCTAATCACCGGCGCCTCTCGGGGCATTGGGCGCGCCACGGCCAAGCTCCTCGCGGCCGAGGGTGCCCATGTGCTCTTGATCGGCCGAAGTCAGAAAACGCTCGAAGCCGTCGACGATGAGATCACAGCATCGGGCGGCAAGGCAACGCTGATCCCGCTTGATCTTGAGGATGGCGCCGCGATCGACCCGCTCGGCCCCTCGCTCTATGAGCGTTTCGGACGCCTGGATATCTTCGTCGGCAACGCCGGCATGCTTGGGGGTCTTCGTCCCCTCAACCACATTCCGTCGGAGACGTGGGACAAGGTTCTGGCCGTCAACCTCACGGCCAACTGGCGGCTGATCCGCACCCTCGATCCCTTGCTGCGCCTATCGGATGCGGGCCGCGTCGTCTTCGTCACGTCTTCGCGTGTGGCCGCGCAAGGCCGACCCTATTGGGCGCCCTACTCGGTCTCGAAAGCGGGCTTGGAAACGCTGGCGAAAACCTATGCCAATGAGGCGGCAGACAGCCCGATCAAAGTCAATCTGGTCGACCCACGCGCGACGGCGACAAAGATGCGCGCCGAAGCCTTTCCGGGCGAGGACCCTGACACGATCAAAAGCCCTGAGAAGGTCGCCGAGGTTATTGCTGAGCTCTGCCTGCCGAGCGTCACGGAAACGGGACAGACGATCGAGGTCGGCTGACGAAAAGTCTCGCCAGATCAAAACTTAATCTGTGGCGATGACCATTCCATCGTAGGCCGGTTCGATACCCTCGGGCAGCTGACCCTTCAGCGTTTCGTAGTCGAGATCCACATGCATATGGGTGAAGATAGCGCGCTTCGGCTCCATGCGCCTCACCCAGCGTACGGCCTGGTCTACGCTGAGATGACTGGGATGGCCGGTGTAGCGGAGCGCGTCGAGAATCCAAACATCGAGCCCTTCGAGCGCCGCAAGAGACTCTTCCGGAAAGTCGCTCACGTCCGGTGAATAGGCCAGCCCGCCAAACCGATAGCCCAGCGAGTCGGTGGAACCATGCCGCTGCAGGAAAGGCAGCACCTCAATAGGGCCACCCGGGCCCTCGATGACGACGCGCTGGCCTGGTTCGATCTCATTCCCGTTGAGCACCGGCGGATACTCGCTGCCAGGCGGCGTCTCGAAACAATAGTCGAAACGTTGGCGCAGAACCTCGCCCACTTCTTTCAGATAGTAGACGTCCACACGGCGACGCGCGTTGTAGGCCACCATGCGCAAGTCGTCGATGCCGTGGACGTGGTCCGCATGGTCATGGGTGTACAGAACCCCGTCGAGCAGGCCCACATCCGCATCGTTCAGCTGTTCGCGAAGATCCGGAGACGTGTCCACCAGCACGCGCGTGACGCCATCCTGCCCTTCCCGCTCGACCAAAAGCGCACAACGTCGGCGGCGGTTCTTGGGGTTCGATGGATCACAGGCGCCCCATTGGTTGCCGATGCGAGGGACGCCGCCAGAGGTCCCGCAGCCCAGAATGGTCGCCTTCAAGCTCATGCGGCGTCTGGATGCTCTTTCAGAGCCGTGCGGGGCACTTTCATGAAGAGCCTGAAGAAATTATCGGTCGTCAGCTGCTGAAAGTCGTTGATGTTCAGCCCGCGAACCACGGCGAGATGCTCCGCCGTCTTGGCCACGTAAGCTGGCTCATTGGTTTTGCCGCGGAATGGTTCGGGCGCGAGATACGGCGCATCTGTCTCGACGAGCAGGCGGTCCGCCGGGACCGACGCCGCGATCTTGCGGAGCTCAGCCGCCTTCTTGAAGGTCACGACACCCGAGAACGAGACGTAACCGCCGAGCGCCAAGCCCCGCCGCGCGAGCTCTTCCCCACTTGTGAAGCAGTGCAGGATAAAGGGAAACGCGCCCTTAGCGCTCTCCTCTTCCAGAATTGCCGCCATGTCCTCATCGGCCTCGCGCGAATGAATGACGAGCGGCAGGCCCGTCTCGCGTGCGGCGGCGATATGAACGCGGAAGCTCTTTGCTTGCTGGTCGCGCGGTGAATAGTCGTAGTGATAGTCGAGCCCCGCCTCCCCGATCGCAACGACCTTCGGGTGCTGTGCAATCTCGAGCAGATCTTCGAGGCTCACATCCTGCTCTTCGGCTGCATTGTGAGGATGGGTCCCGACGGAGCAGAAGACGTTGTCATGGGCCTCGATGATCCCCTTCAACTCATCGAATTTCGCGACGCGGGTCGAGATCGTCACCATGAGACCCACCCCAGCGTTCTGGGCCCGCGCGAGCAACCCCGGTAAGTCCTGCTTGAGCTGCGGAAAATCGAGATGGCAGTGACTATCGATCAGCATCACGGAAAGATGAAATGTCCTTAAGGTTCAATCTGCTAGGCTCCCGCGCAAGGGGCCCTGATTCGAACCTTTGTGCAGTACTTTGGCCACCGAAACAAGCTAGTGAGAGAAGCCCACCAAACGAAAGCGTGGCGCAGGTCGCATCATCCGAGACCAAGCGTCAGCACAAAACGCGAATGCCCATCCTAACCGCCATGTCCAGACCGATGCAGAAGTTTCATTTCACCACCGGGTTGGCCGTCGCAATCGCCGCGAGCTTCGTCCTCGGGCTCTCCACGGCGACTGCTCAGGCAGGATGCAGCAAACGTGTTCATGTCTATAGCGCCTCATGGTGCGGAACCTGCCGGCGCCTACGCAACTATCTCGACCTGAGCGGCATCAGCTACACCCTGCTGGATGCGGACAATCCCCGCGTCAAGGCAGATATGCGCGCGCGGTTTCGTAGTGTTGCCGTCCCGCATATGCTGGTTGGCCGGCACGCCATCCGCGGCCTCAACACCGAAAAAATCCGGCAATACTGCCGCTAGGAGCAACTCTTTATGAAAACCGCGACCGAATACGGAACCGAATTCGCCGATGCGCGTTTACCGGCTATGACACTTGCACTCGCGTTTGCCGGGACCCTGATCTTCGCGGTTCTCGTCTCGGCCTTCTTCGACAGCGTCAGCAACTAGGTTAGCTGGCTCCTAATTGAGTGACCGCAAGACTAGTGCCTTCTTGGCTTCAGCCTTGCGTGCAGCGCGTCCTAGGTGATTCTGCGGCGTGAACGCAGCCTGGGACCAAACCGA
>JASJEH010000122.1 GCA_030064755.1 Methyloceanibacter sp.
TGTCCATTTCGACAAGGCTACCGCTTCTATGGTCGTGTTCGCCCCCCACCCTCTGACCATTTCAGAGGATATGGACTGGCCGCACTGGGCCGCAGATCTGCCCAAAGCGGGCGAACGGATCGACAAAGAGCGTCCGATATGCACTTTACTGGCGCGGGCGGGATCCATGGACCAAGCTCGGCGACTTGTTCAGGCGCGCGTTGGAGATTTGCTGACCGTGTTGGAGGCTGCCGAGACTCGCTCGTATGCGGATTAACTGCACGGCCGGTATGGGCGTGCCCAAGAAGACGATGCCGCGATTGCGAAGGAACAAATGACACATCCAAGTTTGAATACACAGGTTGCACCGCTGGTGCAGGACCTCATCGACAACGCCGACGCTTTGCGGGTTGGCGTCTCAAAAGGCTCTCTGGGCGAAACGCTGATCGACTGCGGTGTCAATTCTGTTGGCGGACTCGAAGCGGGTCGCCGCCTCGCCGAGATCTGTCTCGCTGGTCTTGGCGTTGTGTCGTTCGAAACCGCGGGCACGACCGACAAGTGGCCGTTCCTCGTAACCATCCATACCAGCCAGCCCGTCTTGGCCTGTCTCGGCTCGCAATACGCAGGTTGGAGCCTCTCGGGCAAAGACGGCGACGGCAACGATTTCTTCGTATTGGGTTCCGGTCCGGGGCGCGCCATTGGCTCCTCGGAGCCGCTCTATGACGAGCTGAAGTATCGGGACAAAGCCGAGACAGCGACTCTCGTGCTGGAAGCGGATAACGCACCACCAGCAGCGTTGGTCGAGGAAGTATCAAAAGCCTGCGGTCTGCCGCCGGAGAAGCTCAACTTCCTCTTTGCGCCAACGTCGAGCCTCGCCGGCACGGTCCAGGTCGCGGGCCGCAGCCTCGAAGTGGCCCTACACAAAGCACACGAGCTGCACTTCCCGCTTGAGAACATTGTCGACGGCATGGCTACCGTACCAATTCCGCCGCCGATCCCGGGCTTTGTGGAAGCCATGGGCCGCACCAATGACGCGATCATCTACGGCGGACGCGCTCATCTCTATGTGGAAGGCGATGAGGCCGCGGCTAAAAAACTCGCCGAGGAACTTCCAAGTGCGAACTCGAAGGACTATGGCAAGCCGTTCGCCGAGATCTTCGCGGCCGTTAAAGGCGACTTCTACCAAATCGACCCGATGCTCTTCAGCCCAGCCAAGGTGACGGTGACATCCCTGTCTACCGGCAAGAGCTTCGAAGGCGGCGCCATCGACGACGCCGTTCTCAATCGTTCGTTCTCGTAGGCGCGTGAGCAACGGGCAATGAGAGACGAATCCGCCATAACGCCGTCTATCGTTTTGTTCGGCGATGGAAGGGATTGGCACGGACGAAGTCTCCGTCGCGCGTTTGAACGCCGGGGCATTCGTCCCATTATTGCGCCCCTTGCCCAATGTGGTTTCTCCACGGAAACTGCGACGGGCCTCGCGATCCCAGGACTTGGCAATCATCGCCCGCGCGGTGCTTTCGTGCGTTTCATTCCCGGGGGTAGTTTCGAACAGGTGACGCTTTATCTCGGCCTCCTGCATGCCTTGCGTGAGCTTGGTGTCACTGTTTGGAACGATGCCCGCGCCATTGAGCGCTGCGTCGACAAGTCGAGCACCACGTTCTTCCTGCAGAAAGCCGGGCTACCGACACCCCGTACCTTTGCCGGCGTCGATCGTGAAGCGGCTGAGGAAATCGTCACGCGCCTCGCGTCTCAAGGCCACAAGGTGGTCGAGAAGCCTCTTTTCGGGGCCCAGGGCAAAGGTATCCGGTTGGTCGAAACGGCGGATGACCTCTCGCCACCCGAGGCCGTCGACGGCGTCTACTACCTTCAGGAGTTTGTCCCGCCTGCGCAGGAACACCATCAAGATTGGCGATTGTTCGTCTGTGGCGGGCGCGTTGTCGCCTCCATGATCCGCCATGGCGAGGACTGGATTACCAACATCAAGCTTGGTGCGCGGGCCAAGGCCGCCATCCCGAGCCAGAACCTCAACGATCTCGCCGTGCGCGCCGCCGCTTGCGTTGGCGCGGACTATGCTGGTGTGGATATTATCCAGGGGCGCGACGGGCGCTTTCTCGTGCTGGAGGTCAATTCCATGCCTGCCTGGAACGGACTACAAAAGGTCACGAGCACCCGACTGTCGGACACGGTGGTCGACGCGTTCCTGGCGGCTGCTCTACCTGAGAGCGTGCAAGATGCTCGGGGTGAGGCGTGAGCGCGGCGCTCACCAGCGACGCCATAGCCACAGCGTTCCATGATGCCTGCCTTGCAGAACTCGAAGCTCTTAAGCCGGGCAACGTCCACCGCTATGGCGATGGACACGGTATGGAGGTGGCCGACTTCGAGAAGAGCGCCGCCGCCGCCGCCCCGGCCATCGGCGCGACGGGACTCAGCGTTGGGGAACGAGTCGAGGCGGCCGCCAAGGCCACACGCGGCGTTGTGAACCACAACACCAATCTGGGCATTCTGCTCCTGGCGGCTCCGCTCGCCCAGGCAGCGCTCACTGCCTCAGGCGCTGGATTACGGCAGGCACTCTCAGAGGTCCTTGCGTCGTTGACGGTGGAGGACGCCAGGGCTGCCTATCGCGCAATCCGGCTTTCAGAGCCTGGCGGGATCGGAACAACCCCGAAGCACGACGTCGCCGAAAACCCAGACATCACGCTGCTGGCAGCCATGCAGGCCTCCCAAGGGCGCGATCGTATTGCCTGGAACTACGCGAACGACTTTGTCGACATTTTCGAGCTTGGATTGAAATGGCGTGCCGGGAGCATGGCCCGGTGGGGCGATATCCCTTGGGTCACAACCTATGTGTACCTTGGGTTCCTCGCTCACATCCCCGATACGCTGATTGAGCGGAAGTTCGGGACCCATGTGGCCAGTGAAGTGTTGGATGAGGCCCGGCCAATCGAGGCGAGTTTCTCTCAGAGCCATTCTCCCAGCGAAATGGCCGGACCGTTGGCCTCGTTCGATGCCTCGCTCAAAGAACGCGGCCTCAATCCGGGAACATCGGCGGACCTTACCGTCGCAACATTGTTCGCTGGGGCCCTAATCTCAGGGTAACTCCCCCTAAAGAAATCGGCCCAAATCGATCAGATCGGCCAATAATCGGCTTGCATCCTTGAAGTCCGGCCTTATGTTCTCCCTCGCGGAGCCTCGCTAGGGGGCTGCGAACGCTGGAGCGCATCTCGTGCTCTTCCGTCGGTTTCGCTGGTTCGCTGGCGGTGCCAATGTTTTTTTGTTCTGACCAAGTCTCACGTACTAGGGAGGGGGCCTCATGGCCAAAATCACTGGTGTATGCATCGGCGAGTCGCTCGTCGGCGATGGCAACGAAGTTGCTCATATCGATCTCATTCTCGGCCCGCGCGGTAGCGCTGCCGAGACGGCCTTCTGCAACGCGCTGACGAACAACAAGGACGGCTTCACCACGCTGCTCGCCGTTGTTGCTCCGAACCTGCTCTGCAAGCCGGCCACAATCCTTTACAACAAGGTCACCATCAAGGACGCCCGTCAGGCCGTTCAGATGTTTGGCCCCGCTCAGTACGCGGTTGCTAAGGCCGTTGCTGATTCCGTCGCCGAGGGCGTTATCCCGGCTGACGAGGCTGACGATCTCTATGTCTGCGTTGGCGTCTTCATCCACTGGGAAGCCGCGGACGACAAGAAGATCCAGGACTTCAACTACCAGGCAACCAAGGAAGCTATCGCCCGCGCCGTCGCTGGCGAGCCTACGGCTGCTCAGGTCACCGCTCAGAAGGACTCCGCTGCTCACCCGTTCGCCGCAGGCTGAACTGGAGAAGCTGCGGATCGGGCGACCTCCGGTGGCGAAGATGAGCCGGGCCCGATCCGTCGGTGGCTCAAGAAACTTGGTTTCTAATTCGCGGGGTTGACCGCATCAGGTTTAGGATCGCCGCCCTTCCCAAAGGGCGGCGATTTCTTTTTGCCCGATCGCACCTGAATGCAGCGCCGTCGCCACGAGCACACCATGAGCGCCGGCGTCCATGACGGTCGCGACGTCGTTCTGGGTGGCGATGCCGCCGGCGGCGTAGATTTCCCGGTCGCCCGCACTCGCTATGGCCGTGCTCAGCAAGTCCAAATCCGGACCGATTTCGGTCCCCACCCGGCCCAGACTCATGAGGATGACCCGGTCCGGCCAGAGCTCTGGGTCACTCATCAGCTCATTCGGTCCGCGCAAGCCTTGTTCGTCGAAGTCGAGCGACAGGACCAGGTTGCGGCCGAAGCTGCCACACATCGTTTTCCACTCATCCACGCTGGAAATCGTCTCACTGCCGATGACAAGCGTTGCGCCGAGCGGAAGCCAGAACGCGCAGTCATCGAGGTTGGAGAAACCCGCGTCGATCCAAAGATCCGTTTCGGGGACCGCGTCTGCCAGCGCTTGGCAAAGATCGAAATTGTTTCCGCGGCCGAGGATGGAATCCAGATCGGCGATATACAGCACGGGCGAGAAAGTGATACCGAGAAGCGCCCTGGCAATGGCTGGTGGATCGTGTGGGGGACCGAAAGGCGTCGCGATCGGACGATACTCCGCTCGCTTCCCTGCCCGCGCTTGTTTGCCCGCACGCGCGTGGACCACGCCGCCATCCTTCAGGTCGAGCACCGGAACGACGGCGAACGACGCAGGAGGCTGATCTCCGGAAACCTCGGATATCGGCGTCATGGTGTAAGTGCCTTTCGAATCTCGCCGCCATCATGACGCTTATTGGCGTCTTGGGGAACGGGGTACTGGCTTATGAGGTATCAGTGATGTTGTGTTTTGGCTGGGATCTAGGTGGGGTCAACCTAAAGCTGGCCCGCGTCGAGGACGGCGTCGTCTCGTCGGTCGTCCAGATTCCGTGCCCTGCACTCACAGAGCCCCACAAGTTCGATCGCGTTGTCGATGACGCTCTAACGCGTGTCGGCGAGGCCGATGCCAACCATGTTGTCACCATGACAGGCGAACTCTCTGACGTGTTCGCGAGCCGCTATGAGGGCGTCGCCTATCTCGTTGCCTTGATGCGCAAAACAATGGGCGACGACGTAAGGTTCTATAGTCTTGCTGGATTTGTGGATGCCCATGGCGCGATTTCCGATTGGCAGAGCGTCGCGTCCGCAAATTGGCATGCGAGCGCCGCCCTCGCTGCAACCGTCGAGAAGAGCGGCCTGTTGGTCGATGTGGGTACGACCACCACCGACCTTATTCCATTCAAAGACGGGGCCCCTTGCGCGATCGGCCGAACGGACGGCGACCGTCTGACCGAAGGCGAGCTCATCTATCGGGGCGTCGTTCGCACACCCGTGATGGCTATCGCAGAACAGGCGCCCTTCAAGGGTCGCATGCAGGGGCTCGCGGCCGAGCGATTCGCCACCATGGCTGATGTCTATCGAATCACCGGGGAGTTACCGGCAGATGCCGACACTTTCCCGTCCGCTGACAACCGGGGCAAGGATTTGGAAGAGAGCGCGGCCCGGCTCGCCCGCATGCTGGGACGCGATGCGGAGGATGCCGACACTTTCGCCTGGAGAGCCCTTGCCCATTTCCTGGCACGCCGCCTCCTCGACCAGATCGAGGCGGATGCGCGCACCGTGATCGCAAGGGAGGACCTGGGTCCCGATGCACGCATCGTTGGCGCTGGCTGCGGCCGGTTCCTGGCCGCCGCGCTAGCTGACCGGCTCGGCCGCCCCTACCGGAATTTTGCCGATCTGACGCCGTGCGCCGAGGAGACAAAGGAGATGGTCGCCCGTTGCGCCCCGGCCGTAGCCGTGGCACAGCTTGCTTGAGGGCGCGTCTACTCCCACATTGAGTCGACTGAGAGCTTTGATTCTAAAGAAGACTCTGTCTCGCTGAGGCAGAGCTAAGCAATTGAACTGCAAAGGATTTGTCCTAAACATGGCAAGCGACACCCAACCCGCCAACGTGCATGACGATATTATCTACCCGTCGGCGATTCCCTTTATCTTGGTTCATCTTGCCTGTTTTGGCGCCATTTGGTCTGGCGTGACCTGGGAGGCTGCCATCCTCGGCATCTCCCTCTACTGGCTGCGAATTTTTGCAATTGGCGCGGGATATCACCGCCTCTTTTCCCATCGCGCCTATTCCACGAGCCGGGCCTTCCAGTTCGTCTTGGCGGTGCTGTGTCAAAGCACCGCACAGAAGAGCGTTCTGTGGTGGGCCGCCAAGCACCGGCATCACCATCTGCATTCGGACACCGAACTCGACACGCACTCGCCGCGTCAGCACGGTTTCCTCTACAGCCATCTCGGCTGGATCTTCGCCAAGCAGCACGACGACTTCGACAAGGACAAGGTCGCCGATCTGATGCGCTATCCGGAGCTCCGCTGGCTCGATAAATACCCGCTAGTGCCAGCCGTGGGCCTAGCCGTTATCTGCTTCCTTGTGGCCGGTTGGCCGGGGCTGTTCGTCGGGTTTTTCTGGAGCACGGTAGCCGTCTATCACGGGACGTTCTGCATCAATTCGCTCGCGCATGTGCACGGCAAGAAGCGCTACGTGACCGGCGACGACTCCCGCAACAACTGGCTCCTGGCCATCTTCACCATGGGCGAAGGCTGGCATAACAACCACCACGCTTTCCAAAGCAGCGTGCGGCAGGGTTTCCGCTGGTACGAATGGGATCCGACCTATTACATCCTCAAGGCCATGTCTTGGGTTGGCCTTGTCTGGGATCTGCGGATGCCGCCCAAGAAGGTCGTGCGCAACGAGCACGGTCTTGGCGTTGGCGTTATCAATCGCGCCGCCGAGCAGCTCGCCGGCCATTTCAATTCGGCCAACATCGCGAACACTATTTCGTCGACATTGAACGGCGTGGAATTGGACGCGCTGCGTGATGCCCTTGCACGCGCACAAGACCGCACCCATGACGCTTTGGCCAATGTGCATATCCCGCAAATGCCGACACGCGAAGAACTCACCGCCAAGGCAAACGCCATCTTTGCGCGCACTCAGTCACTCGAGGAAATCGTCGACCGCGCTTATCACTTGTTGTTGTCGTCCGTGAATTCGTATCTTGCCGAGCCGGCCAAGGTCCGGGCTTAGCTGCTAGAAGGCGGCTGTTTGTAGAAGTCTTCGATCTTCTCGACGAGGATCCGCCAGGCGTCATGCTCGCGCGGCCCCGCCGTCTTCGTTACGGCGATTTGGTGATAGGCAAGTTCCGTCTCGATCTTCTCGCGCGGGAGCATCTTGAGACGGGTCGCGAGGATCGCCGTTTCGATCACCGCGGCTTGGGCCCGGTTGAAGCCCTTGAACGGTGCGTGGTTGCCTTCGTGTACAATGCGGCAGTGGAAGCGCGGCCGAAGCTCGTCCTCCTCCACGCTCTCAACCGCCAATTCAAGATGGGCCAACGCGTTCTCCAAGCGAGCGCCGGGGATTTGGTCGGCTGGACAGGTTGGCCAATCCTTGTTGCCGGTGAGACACCCCGCAAAGACCAAAACGTCGTCGGTGAAGCTTGCGACCGCGAAGGGCGTTGTCCTGAGATTGTCGAGAGTCGCAGACGGGCGGAAAGGTGCAATGATCCAACCCTCGCCGTCTTCAATCAGGCCCAGCGGCGCGATATGCAACCGACCCTCATCACTTATGGTCGTGACGATGCATTCGCGGATCATGGGCATTGGAC
>JASJEH010000120.1 GCA_030064755.1 Methyloceanibacter sp.
CGCGGAAGAGGCGCCCCAGACCGACCCCAAGACATTTGTCCCCAAGGGGTTTTCGTTCAAGGAGGTAGAAGCCGGCGTCGATCGCACGCACCATGCGCCCGAGGGCTACGATACCCAATATCTTCTGCGATGGGGCGACCCGATTGTTCAGGATGCGCCAGCATTTGATCCCTATCGGCAAACCCCCGGCGCTCAGAACCGTCAGTTTGGCTACAATAACGATTACGTCGCCTATTTCCCGATGGACAGGGATGGCAAGTTCATCGAAGGCGAACAGACGGACGTCGGCAATGAGCGCGGGCTTCTGTGCGTCAATCACGAATACGCTCTCAGCACGATGATGTTCCCCGGGGTCGAGCACAAGGATGGGGAAGTCGATTTCGCCACAATCGCGGACTGGATGGTGGACGTGGAGATGTCGGCCGTTGGCGTCACCGTTGTAGAGATTGAAAAGCATCGCGATGTTTGGCGCGTGGTCGAAGACAGCCCCTATAATCGGCGCATCACGGCCAACACACCGATGACCGTCGATGGTCCTGTAACGGACAAGGGTTCCAAGGAGGGCCTTGAGCGCCTCAAGACCAGTTACGACAAATCCGGTGAAGCGCTTCTCGGGACTTTGGCAAACTGCGCTGGCGGGAGAACGCCCTGGGGCACGTATCTAACGGCTGAAGAGAACATACATTTTGCGTTCTATACGGATGAAACCGACTTGGATGGCGAACCCGCTCTAAGCAGCCAGCACGATGCCCGCCGGGAGAGCTTTGAGGCCTATAGCATTCCTGTGCAGGGCTATGTCTGGGGGCGCAACTACACGCGCTTCAACTTGGACAAGGAACCGAATGAACCCAATCGCTTCGGCTGGATTGTCGAAATCGACCCGTTCGATCCCAGGCCGAAGCCCGTCAAACACACTGCCCTCGGTCGCTTCTTTCACGAAGGTGCCGAAACCTTCCTAAGCGACGATGGCCGAGCTGTCGTCTTCAGTGGCGACGATTCCAAGTTCGAATATGTCTATCGCTTTGTCAGCGACGGCAAGTATGAGCCTGGCAACAAAAAAGCGAACATGTCGCTGCTGTCCAAGGGCACTTTGTCCGTCGCTAAGTTCAATGACGATGGCACCGGCGAATGGATCCCTCTTCAGTACGGCAAGGGAGAACTTGCGGAGGCCAGCGCTGCCGGCAAGTTCAAGAACCAAGCGGACGTCGTGATTGACGCCCGCCTCGCGGCCGATGAGGTGGGCGCCACCAAGATGGACCGCCCCGAGGACATTCAACCGAACATAAAGAACAAGCGTGTCTATGTGATGCTCACGAACAATACGAGCCGTTCACCCGATCATCCGGGCGTCGCCGCCAACCCGAGAGCGAACAACAAGTTCGGCCACATCATCGAGATCACCCCAGACGGTCTCGATTTTGCCGCCGATCGTTTCAAGTGGAAGATCCTGGTTCTGTGCGGCGATCCGAACCGACCCTCACTCAAGGCCAACTGGAATCCTGAGACCTCTGCTAACGGGTGGTTTGTGACCCCCGATAATGCCGCGGTCGACGATCAAGGCAGATTGTGGGTGGCCACTGACCAGGGGAGCAAATGGCCCCGAACGATGCGTGCCGATGGCCTCTATGCGCTTGAGACCGACAGCGTTGGCGGCCCCACGCCACACCTCTTCTTTCGTGTGCCTGTGGGCGCTGAACTCTGTGGCCCCTGCTTCACACCAAATGGAGAGACGCTCTTCGTCGCCGTGCAGCACCCAGGCACTGATGGCGTGAGAGCCTTTCACGGTACAGATGGTGACCTGGAAGAGGAAGCGCCTGCCGCCGGCGAAGGTGACTTTGACCCCAACAAACCTGTGAGCTTCAACAATCCCGCAACCCGCTGGCCGGACTTTAAGGACGATGTTCCGCCACGCCCCTCCGTCGTGGTGATTACCAAACAGGGCGGCGGCAAGATCGGCGGCTGACGCAGGGCGTGCGTCTGAGAGCATCGCCCTCTTGAAAATGACGGGCCTCCGTGCGAGCTAGAATCGCGTTCCTAATGCCACTGATTCTCTGTTTTTCGCCGGCTCTTTAGCGCCCCGGCCAGGAGGACAACACCGATCGCCCCAAGACGAAAACCATCTGCCGCGAAAGATCTTTTCGACGCCCCACCGCCGAAGACTGCCCGCGCTAAGCAGCCCTCCGGCAAGGCGCCGACGAAGCAGCGCGCGAAAGGCGGCGGTGCGGAGGCCGGATACACCGCAGCAGACATCGAGGTTCTCGAAGGGCTCGAGCCTGTCCGCAAGCGCCCGGGCATGTATATCGGCGGAACCGACGAAAAGGCCATGCACCACCTCTTCGCCGAGGTGCTGGACAACGCCATGGACGAGGCAGTGGCGGGCCATGCGAGCCGGATCGAAGTGTCCCTCGGCAAGGACGGTTTTCTGACCGTTGCGGATAACGGGCGCGGCATCCCAATCGACCCGCATCCCAAGTTCAAGAAGAAGTCCGCGCTCGAAGTCATCATGACCACGCTGCATGCGGGCGGAAAGTTCGACTCCAAGGTCTATGCCACCAGTGGTGGGCTTCATGGCGTCGGCGTTTCCGTGGCCAACGCCTTGTCGGAGACGCTGGAGGTCGAAGTCGCGCGCGGTCAGAAGCTCTACCGCCAGGGCTATGCGCGCGGAATCCCTGACGGGCCCTTGCAGAACCTCGGGCCCATCAAGAACCGCCGCGGCACCCGTGTGCGCTTTCGGCCCGACCCTCAAATCTTCGGCAAAGGCGCCGCATTCAAACCGGTCCGCCTTTTCCGCATGTCGCGTTCCAAGGCCTATCTCTTCCGCGGCGTCGAGATCCGCTGGTCCTGCGACAAGAGCCTGATCTCTGCAGGCAGTGACGTTCCGGAAAAAGCCGAGTTGCACTTTCCGGGTGGCCTCAAGGATTTTCTCGCCGACAGCATCAACGGCCAGACGACTGTCACCAACGACATTTTTGCTGGGCGCGTAGAGAAGTCCGAAGGTCATGGCTCGGTGGAATGGGCCATCTCGTGGATTGCGAGCGCCGACGGCTTCATGAGCTCCTACTGCAACACGGTGCCAACACCTGACGGCGGGACGCACGAGGCGGGTCTCCGCGCGGCATTGACCAAGGGGCTGCGGGCCTACGGTGAACTGACTGGCGTTAAGAAGGTCTCGCAGGTGACGGGCGACGATGTACTCGGAACGGCTGCCGCCATGCTCTCGGTTTTCATCCGCGAGCCTGAGTTTCAAGGCCAGACGAAGGACCGCCTCGCGACACAGGAAGCCACAAAAATCGTCGAGAACGCGGTACGCGACGCTTTCGATCACTGGTTGACCGGCCACCCCAATCAGGCGGGCAAGCTTCTCGACTGGGTGGTAGATCGGTCTGAGGAGCGCCTGCGCCGCCGGAAGGAAAAGGAAGTCAGCCGGCAAACAGCCACACGGCGCTTGCGCCTCCCCGGCAAACTGGCCGATTGCTCGTCCACAGGATCAAAAGGCACCGAGATCTTCATCGTGGAGGGCGATTCCGCTGGCGGGTCCGCGAAGCAAGCCCGCGACCGGGCGACACAAGCCGTCCTCCCCTTGCGCGGAAAGATCCTTAATGTCGCGAGCGCGAGCTCGTCGAAGTTGGCCGACAACCAGCTCCTCAGTGATTTGATTCAGGCTCTCGGCTGCGGGACACGTACGCGGTACCGAGACGATGACCTGCGCTATGAGAAGGTCGTGGTCATGACCGACGCGGACGTGGACGGCGCTCATATCGCGTCCCTGCTCATCACGTTCTTCTATCAAGAAATGAAGGGACTGATTGAAAACGGGCATCTCTATCTCGCCGTGCCGCCGCTCTACCGCCTAAGCCAAGGCGCGAAGACGGCCTATGCACGGGACGAGGCCCACAAGGATGCGCTAATGGACGAGGTCTTCACCAGCCGCGGCAAGGTCGATGTGAGTCGTTTCAAGGGCTTGGGAGAGATGCTTCCCAGGCAGCTGAAGGAGACGACCATGGACCCGACCTCCCGCACGCTACTACGGGTGGAGATCGACGACGAGGACCGTCCGGGCACAACAAAGACCGTGGATCAGCTGATGGGCAACAAGCCAGAAGCGCGCTTCAAGTTCATTCAGGAGCGTGCTGCGTTCGCCGAGGCCGAAGATCTCGACATCTAGAGCGTCCGTGGGCCAACAGACCTACCAGCAGCATCAAAGCCAGCGCGGCACCTCGCTGATATAGCGCTGGTAGGCGTCGCCGAATTTCCAGCTGAGATAGTCTTCTTCGCGCTTCACCACGCCCCGGTGGAGAATGATCACGATCGGAATGAGCAGGATCAGCATCCAAACGCTGGTCAGCACTAGGCAAAGACCGAAGTAGATCAAGATCAACCCTATGTAGATTGGGTTCCGGGTCACCCTGTATGCCCCCTCGCGGATCAGGACAGTCGACGGCTCGCCGGGCATGACGCTCGTCCCGGCCTTATGGAACCGCCTTGCAGGAAACATGGCCAGTGCGAAACCGACCACCATGAAGGTAAGTCCAAGAGCGAGGCCAGCACCGTTGGGCTGAGCAAGGCCTGGGCCGATCGGGAACCACATTGTCAGGACATATCCAAGCAACAGCGCACCCAGAAACAGAAATGGCGGCTTGATTGCCACGTCGGCGTAATCCTTTGTCCTCATCTTCAAATCAGCCCTGTTGATAGCGCCAGATGCTCTCTCGCGTTCTTAACGCTCGGAACCCTTGCGAACTTTTGCCACTTGCGTGTTTCCGCAATGCCTTCTATGTCATTCTGAAATTATCCACGGTCATGTGGCCGTAATGATCGGGTGCTGTGTTGAAGGCACCCAGCGAATCGTAGCAGCTAATCTTTGTAGCGATAGAACAAGACGCAAGGCCAGAGCCCGCGTCGCATTTTTGCTAACTCATGAACTTTTCAAATCTTGGCTTAAGCCCAAAAGTCGAATCTGCGGTCGAAGCGGCCGGGTTCGATACGCCGACTCCTATTCAAGCTCAAGCGATACCAGTGGCCGTCTCAGGCCGCGATGTGCTGGGCATCGCGCAGACCGGTACTGGCAAGACCGCCTCTTTCGTGCTCCCGATGCTGACGCGTCTCGAACGTGGCCGGGCCAGGGCACGCATGCCCCGTACTCTGATCCTTGAGCCGACGCGCGAGCTTGCCGCACAGGTCGCAGAGGCATTCGAACTCCTGGGCAGGAACCACAAACTAACTGTTGCGCTGCTGATCGGCGGCGTCTCCTACGAGGAGCAGAACAAGAAGTTGGACCGTGGCGCCGATGTTGTGATCGCCACACCTGGCCGCCTTCTGGATCATCTCGAGCGCGGTAAGCTATTGCTGAACAGCATAGAGATTCTCGTGGTCGATGAGGCCGACCGCATGCTCGATATGGGCTTCATCCCCGACATCGAACGCATTTGCAAAGTCCTCCCCTTTACCAGGCAAACCCTCTTCTTCTCCGCGACCATGCCGCCCGAGATTCAGCGCCTCGCGGACAACTTCCTCCATACCCCAGAACGCATTGAAGTCGCGCGGCCCGCTTCGGCGGCAACGACCATTACGCAGCGACTCAAGAAGACGGCGGACCACCCTGCCGACAAGCGCGAAGCTCTGCGGAGCCTCATCAGGGACCACGAAATCAAGAACGCCATCATCTTTTGCAACCGCAAAAAAGATGTTGGTGTCGTCTTCCGTTCGCTCCAGCGCCATGGCTTCAATGTTGGCGCCTTGCATGGCGACATGGATCAGCGTCAGCGTATGGCGACCCTCGATGCCTTCCGCAACGGTGAGATTTCGCTTCTGGCCGCGAGCGACGTGGCGGCCCGCGGGCTCGATATTCCCGAGGTGAGCCATGTCTTCAATTACGACGTGCCGGTTCACCCCGAAGACTATGTGCACCGGATCGGCCGCACGGGACGCGCGGGACGCGAGGGTTATGCGGCCATGCTGGTTACGCCGAGGGACCACAAGGCCCTAAAGGCCATTGAGTCCTTGCTGCGCGAAGAGATTGCTTGGGTCGATGGGGCGCCTGACGCCGACGAGATCGAGGAGGCCAGGGCCGCTGGCCGCGAGAACGGCCGTGGACGTCGGCGCGGCAGCCGCTCGCCGCGATCGGGACGGAAATCCGCAGAGGCCGAGACCTCGTCCAGCCGCCGCAATGGCGCGGCCAAAGACAATGGGACCGATGAAACAAAGCGGTCGCGGCCGGCCCGCAAATCGGCGGAGACCAGCTCGCGCCTGGACGACAAGTCCTCGGCCCGGTCCAAGCCGGCATCCAAGCAGCCGTCGAAGCATAGGTCTGCTCCCAACGACAAACCCGCCCCGAACGATAAGTCTCGGTCGGGTCAAGGGCGTGACAACCAGCCCGTCGGCATGGGGGACCACGTCCCCGCTTTCATGATGCGGCCGGTGCGCGCTGGCTGATCCTTTGGGGTAAGGCGATTAGTCTGAGATATCGGCCGGTTCTGGATCCGGCTGACCGGCCGGCTTAAGCATGACGGACTCGCCGCAGCCGCAAGCGCTGGTCTGGTTCGGGTTGTTAAACACAAAGCCCGAGCGCAATTGGCTAACCTCATAGTCCATTTCTGTTCCCAGCAGAAACATGATGGCCGAGGGATCGACGAGAAGGGTCACCCCCTTATCCTCGATAACCTCATCGTGGGGGCCCCGCTCGGCCGCATAGTTCATCGTGTATTCCATGCCAGCACAGCCACCGTTCTTGACGCCGATGCGCACGGCTTCCATTTCAGGGCCTGACTTGGCGGCCAACTCACGAAGCCGCTTGGCGGCAGCTTCGGTCAGGCTCATGGCTTGTGGACGCGGTCGATTGTTCATGGTTCGAAAATGGGCCGAAATGATCAGCGCTTCAAGTGCCTAAAACATGTTGAGGGCGAGGCGCGCCTCGTCCGACATCCGAGACATATCCCAGGGCGGTTCGAAGACCAGCTTGACGTCGACTTGCCCCACGCCTGGCACGGAGGCAACCGCATTCTGAACCCAGCCCGGCATCTCCCCAGCAACCGGGCATCCCGGCGCCGTCAGGGTCATTTCAATGCCGATGTTGCGGTCATCGTCCACGTCGATCTTGTAAATCAGGCCGAGTTCGTAGATGTCGACCGGGATCTCAGGATCGTAGACCGTCTTCAAAGCACCGACGAGATCGCCATGAAGCCGCTCCAGCTCGTCGGGTGGGATCGAGGACGCGACTTCTTCCTCGAAGGGTGACGGCTCGGGCGAGGCGCCGGGTTCACCCACATCGGCCGCTTCAACCGCGGACTGAATATGGTCCGGAATAGACTGCGACACTCCTGGCGAGATTTCGGTCGGGACATCGCTGTCTTCGCTTCGCTGAGTCTTTTCAATCATCTGGGGCACCCTTCTTTAGGACCCATGTTAGCTCCAGTAGACATTAGGCAAACATCGCGCGCACTTTGTGCAGCCCTTCAACCAGGCGGTCCACTTCCTCTTGGGTATTATACATGGCGAAAGACGCGCGGCATGTCGAGGTAACACCGAAGCGCGCCAGAAGCGGCTCGCAGCAATGTGTGCCCGCCCGCACGGCAACGCCATAGCGGTCGAGGACCGTGCTGACATCATGGGGATGCGCGCCATCGACATCAAATGACACGATGCCGCCCTTCCCCGGCGCACGACCGTAGATCTTGAGCCAGTTCAGCGAGCCCAGCCGATCCATCGCATATTCGACAACCTCATGCTCGTGGGCGGCGATGTTCTCCCTGCCGATCGATTCGACGTAGTCGATCGCCGCGCCGAGTCCAATCGCCTGTACTATCGCTGGAGTCCCGGCCTCGAAGC
>JASJEH010000038.1 GCA_030064755.1 Methyloceanibacter sp.
GGCCGAAGGTGTGGTTGCCGATGCCGATCACGTAGATGCGGGCGTAATCTTCGGGACGGGCTTTGCGCCGTTCCGGGGCGGCCCGCTCCACTACGCCAAGACAATGCAGACACGTGCGGACCAAGCCGCGGCATGACGCCTAGCGGGCCGGAAGGAATACGATGACGAGTAATAGTTTGCGGCGGGTCGCTGTGCTTGGCGGGATCAGAACGCCATTTTGCCGGTCGCATACGGCGTATGCGGAGCTCTCCAACCTCGACATGCTGACAACGGCTCTCACCGGACTTGCGGAGACCTTCTCCCTCGAAGGGATGCACATCGACGAAGTCGTGGGCGGCGCTGTGGTCACGCATGCCAAGGATTGGAACTTGGCGCGCGAAGCCGTCATCGGAAGCCCGCTGGCGGCGACGACCCCAGCCATAACGATGATGCAGGCCTGCGGCACGAGTCTTCAGGGCGCGCTGGGGCTTGCGGCCAAGATCGCCTCTGGCCAGATCGAGTGTGGCATTGCCATGGGCTCCGATACGACCAGCGACGCGCCCATTGTCGTCCACAAGAAACTAGCCAAGCGTCTGATAGAAGCCTCCCGCGCCAAGAGCTGGAGACAGCGTCTCAGCGCTTTCAAGGGCATGAGCCCCGGTGAGCTCGCCCCCGTGCCGCCAGACACGCGCGAGCCGCGCACGGGGCTCGGGATGGGCGAGCATTGCGAGCTGATGGCCAAAGAGTGGGGCATTTCTCGCGAAGACCAAGATCTCCTAGCCTATGAGAGCCACAAGAAGGCGGCGGCGGCGTACGAAGACGGCTTCATGGACGATCTCGTCGTGCCCTGCGCCGGGGTCTTTCGGGACAACAACATCCGCGAGGACATTTCGCTGGAGAAAATGGCCGAGCTGAAGCCCGTGTTCGACAAGCAAAACGGGACCATTACGGCCGCCAATTCAACGCCGCTAACCGATGGGGCCTCCACCGTGCTCCTGGCGAGCGAAGAATGGGCGAAGAAAAACGGAATTACGGTAAAGGCTTATTTAACATTGGGTCGTACTTCTGCCGTAGACTATGTCGAAGGTGAGGGGCTCTTGATGGCGCCGACCATTGCTGTCAGCGATTTGCTGAGGCAAGCCGGTCTTGCTCTTCAAGACTTTGACTACTACGAGGTGCATGAAGCATTTGCTGCTCAGGTTCTTGCAACGTTGAAGGCATGGGAGTCTGAAGAATATTGCCGGACCCGGCTAGGGCGCGACGCGCCGTTGGGCTCGATCGACAGGTCGAAGCTCAACGTTGAGGGCTCGTCGATTGCGATAGGACATCCCTTTGCTGCCACAGGGGCGCGAATCCTGGCAGTTTTGGCCAAACTCCTGCATAATGGGAGTGGTAAAAGAGGTTTGATTTCAGTGTGTACCGCTGGCGGAATGGGTGTTGCCGCGATCCTAGAGGGGGTCGAGCCGTCCGAGTCGGCGGATGCGGTTTGAACGAGAGCACAAACCAACAAGTGCTTCGCCGCCGGATCGAGTGCTGGGTCCAACGAGGCCCGTCGGGGACAGGGAGTATGTGTGACACTGCCGAGGCGAGGGTTGCGACCCGCGCCTGACCCATGACGGAGGTTCTTATGCGGCACCATGTTTTCTCTGCGGCCATTGCGATTGCCCTTGTGGCGGTGCTCGCACCGGTGAGCGCCACCTCGGCCCAAGCTGGCAATCCCACGGGGTATTGGCGCAAAGCCGACCAAGGCCAGCATCCCGCGAAGATGCAGCTCTATCGCTGCGGGGGCCGGGGTATCTGCGTCAAGATCGTTTGGCTGAAAAATCCGCGCGACAGCAAAGGTCGCGAGCTGCAGGACGTGCGGAATGCGAACCCGAAGCTGCGCGGGCGCAAGATCGAAGGCATGCACATCATCCGCGGGATGAAGCAAGTCAGCGGCAATCAATGGAAAGGCACAGTCTACAACCCGGAAGACGGCAAGACCTATTCCGCTACAGTCACTTTGGCGTCGTCCCGCAAAATTGTCCTCAAAGGCTGTGTTGCATCATTTCTTTGCCGTGAGCAGGTCTGGCTGCGGACATCCGCGCCGCCGCCGCGCGAGGAGGAGAAGAAGCCCGAGCCTCAGGTTGAGGCGTCGGCTGAGCCCGGCACGGCCCCTGTGGCCGCAGCGCCTGCTGCGCCCGCAGCCGTAGTGCCTGCTGCACCAAAAACCGCAGCCCCGGCGCCAAAGGCTGCGACAGCGGCGGCCGCTTCGACCGGCTTGACCATTGGCAGTATTGCGGATGCGGAAGTCCAAGCCCCGGCAGCGGGGCAGAGCGGCCCGCCCGGCCTGAGCTACGTGGAAGGGTCCAAGAAGAACCAGCATCCTGTCGGTTACTCGGGCGAAAGCGTATCCAGCATGTTCTCGATGGCTACGCCGCTTGCTCCTGCGGCCGCACCAAGAGCGGCAACGCCAGCGCCGGCAGCCGTAAGGCCCGCGCCGGTAGCAGCGCCTGCAGCGCCCGCGCCGACGCCTCCACCGGTTTCGCGGCAGGCCTCTGTTCAGCCTGAAGCCGTTCGGCCTGAGCCCGCAGCATCTGAAGCGCAACCGGCGGCGCCTCCGGAGGCGGTAGATGACGCAGTGGCCGCCCCGGCGGAAGCCGAGCCCTTAACGGCCGAACCGCCGGCCGCGGGTCAGCGGTTGACGTGGCGAGAGCGGCGTCAGTTGCGCCGTCAGAAGCGGCTGAAGGACCTCCAGCAGCAGGGCCAAAACCTCATTCCCTGGATGCGGCAACAATAGTTGCAGCAATAATGGGGCTGGATGAGACGGCGGCCAACGTTTTCGCTGGCGCCTTCAAACGGACGTCTAGGCTTCCGCCTCTGACCGAAGCGCTTTTTTGGAAAGCTTGCCAATCATTGTCTTTGGCAGCTCGTCACGGAACTCGATGGCCGTCGGCAATTCCAGCTTTGACAACTTGGGTCTGAGGAAAGCCATCAGATCGCCGGCGGTTTCGGTTCTGCCTTCATGCAGGCGGATATAGGCTTTCGGCGCTTCGCCTCGATACGAATCCGCGATACCCACGACGCAGCATTCGGCCACCGCCGGATGCTCGTAGAGCGCGTCTTCGATACGGCGCGGATAGACTTTGAACCCAGCGCTGTTGATCATGTCCTTGATGCGGTCGACGATGAAGATAAAGCCCTCTTCGTCCATGTAACCCACATCTCCCGAACGGAAGTAGCGGCCGACAAAGGCCGCGGACGTTTCGTCCGCCTTGTTCCAATAGCCGCTCATAACCTGGGGTCCGGCGATACAGATCTCGCCGGGCTCGCCCAGCGGCATTTCATTTTCGGGGTTCTCCAGTGACCGGATCGTTATCTCTGTCCGAGGCAGCGGGAGCCCAATCGAGCCGTCCTTGTGTGCGTCGAACGGATTACAGGTCGCCACGGGTGATGTTTCGCTGAGGCCGTAACCCTCGACCAACGACCCACCTATGAGCTTTTCGAACCCCTTCTTCACCTCCATGGGCAGTGCCGCCCCACCCGAAATGCAAAACTGCAGCGAGGAGAGGTCGTAGCTATCGATTTTGCGATGATGCAGCAGGGCCTGGAACAAGGTGGGGACACCCGGCATGACAGTGGGGTTCAGTTTTCCGATGAGCTTGAGCGTCTGGGCGAGCTCGAACTTCGGCATGAGAATAATCTGCATGCCGCTTGCGACCCCGAATGTCATGACAGTCGTCATGGCGAAGACGTGGAAGAGCGGCAGAACGCCCAAGATCTTGTCAAACGCCTCCGGCGGGCGCTGGCCCCACATCCGGACCTGGGCCGTGTTGATGAAGATATTGGCGTGACTAAGCATGGCGCCCTTGGGCGTGCCTGTGGTGCCACCTGTGTACTGGAGGACCGCCACGGCATCCGGCTTAACCTTCGGCCGGACGAAGCGGCCATTATTCGCGAGGAGATCGCGCTCGAGCACAATCTTCCGCCGTTGGGGCGACCGCCCCAAATTGGCGCGCCGGACCTTGCGTGTCAGCTTGAGCCCGATCTGCTTGAATTTGGGGAGAAGGGCTGCGAAGTCGGCGACGACGGCCTTCCCAAGCGTGCCGTCGGCGAGCAGCGGCTCCACCTTCTCGAAGAGAACATGGAGGTCCAACGTGACCATAATCTCCGTGCTGCTATCCCGGACCTGGAAGGCCAGTTCTTCGACGCTGTAGAGCGGATTGAAGTTAACGACCGTTCCGCCTGCTTTGAGGATTCCAAAGAAGTAAATGAGGTAAGTCGGTGAGTTGGGCAGGAGCAATCCAACCCGGACACCCTCTCGGACACCAAGCGCCATGAGGCCTTTGGCCGCCCGATCCGAGAGCGCTCCGATTTCCTCATAGGAGAGGTTCTGGCCTTCAAAGTAGGTGCAGCTTCGGGGTCCGTAGCGCTCGACCGCCTCATCTAGGAGGCTATGGACCAAGCCTGGCTGGAACTCAGCGGTCCAGGACAATCCTGCGGGGTAGGACTTCTGCCAGGGTTGGTGGTCTGCCGCTGTTGCGGCCTGCCCTGCCGCTGGTTTTGCCTTGGAGGCCATCTCTCTGACAGTTGCCTGCCCTGGATTTACGTTGCAATTCGGCTGCTTAGCAGCATCACGCGATGAACTCGGAGAGGCAATTCGCCGCAAGCCCCGATTCCTGTATTATTGTAACACGGGTTTGCATAGCACGTGCACGGACGCATATGACGCCCTTAGATTATGCTGAAACGAAGGCAGAGAGAGGCGCAAAAACGCCCATTTTGTTAGCGAATAGAGCGTACAGTATCGGAGATCGAGCGAGCATGGCGCGGCTGGACTCGGCCAGTTTTTAAGTCTATTCCATTGCCTGACTTGCCCTCGAACTCGCTATGTTTTAGCCAGGGAACATTATATACGGACCCCTCAAACGGGGCAGGAGAGTGATATGGACGAGGTGGCCACCAAGATCATTGAGATTCTGCGGAAGAATATGAAGGATCCCTCCAAGGAGGTTACGCTCGAGACGCCTCTGAGCGACCTGGAGATCGAATCCCTCGATCTGGCAGTAATCGTCTTTGATATTGAGGATACCTTCGGAATCGAAATTCCTTATAATGCGAACGAAGAAGTCGAAGCATTTGCGACGGTCGGCTCGGTTGTCGATCGCGTGAAGGGAATTATCGCGGATTCGAAGGCCTCGGGCGCAGCAGCTTAGACAAGCCAGCCGCCTGGAGCCTTCCGGGGCATCGGCCAGGCTTGGAGTTACGGCTTAGCACTACATGACACAGTCGAATGGACGCAGACGCGTCGTGGTCACTGGCCAGGGCGTCGTTACGCCTTTGGGTACGGGCGTTGAAAAATTCTGGACGGGCTTGAAGTCTGGCTCTTGCGGTATTCGCGAGGTCGAGAGCTTCGAGACCGATGAACTCTACATCACCATTGCTGGTGAAGTACCTGACTTCGACCCGAGAGAGCGCGAGCTAAGCAAGCAGCTCTTGATGGCCGACAAATACTCGCAATATGCAGGCTGCGCGGCACGGGAAGCCGTACTTCAGGCCGGTTTGGAAACGCCTATCAGCGACGAGGATGCCTTCAGGACGGCGTGCATCATCGGCTCGGGTGTTGGCGGCCTGACCACGCTCGAATTCTCCTACAAGATGCTCTTTAAGGAGAATAAGCGCGCGACCCATCCCCTGACGCTGCTGAAGGCGATTGGCTCATCCGCATCCGCTCATGTGAGTATCGAATACGGCATCAAAGGCCCAACCTTCGGCGTTGTCAGCGCCTGCTCGACCGCAACGCATTCGATCGGTGTGGTCTATCAGATGATCAAGAGCGGTCTGGTCGACACCGGCATCGCTGGCGCGGCGGAGGCGTCGCTCAACTGGGGTGCCACACGTGCCTGGCAAGCGATGCGCGTGCTAAGCCCAGATGGCTTGTTTCCCTTCTCCAAGACCCGAAACGGCACGGTTCTCGCGGAAGGGTCGGGCATTCTGGTCCTGGAAGAATACGAGAAGGCCAAAGCGCGCGGTGCGCCGATCCTGGCCGAGCTTATGGGCTTCGGCATGACGGCGGACGCCGCCGACATGGTCAACCCTTCCATTGAGGGTGCGGCGACCGCCATGAAGATCGCCTTGGACGAGGCCGAGCTGGCGCCGTCCGATATCGACTATGTCAACGCACACGGCACGGCCACGGCGGTCAATGACGTCAACGAGACGCGCGCGATCAAGCATGTGTTTGGCAACGCCGCCAACAATCTCTCCATCTCGTCCACCAAATCTATGCACGGGCACACGCTCGGCGCGTGTGGTGGGATTGAGGCGGCGGCTTCCATCAAGGCGATCGAAGAGAAGTTCGTGCCGCCGACGATCGGTCTGGCTGAGACGGATCCAGAATGCGATTTGGACTATACGCCCAATCAAGGTAAGGCCCGCGACGTCAACTATGTGATGTCCAACAGCTTTGCCTTTGGCGGCCTAAATGCCGTGCTGGTCTTCGGTCCGAACCCGGCCTAGGACGGCCAACTTCACTCGCTTTTGCTAGTTGCCGAGCCAGGCGAACGCAGGTTTCAGAAACACGAGTGCTTGCTGGCGTTGCCGCTCGCCGTGGGCGATGATCACGCGAGCTGGTGGCCAGACAAAGATCTTGACCTCGTGCTGGGCGAGTGTCGGATCGCTGCGCGAGCGGTTGCAGTTGTGAGCGCCATCAGATCAAGCCCAACCCTTTGAAGCTGGCGTGACCTTGCTTGCCCACGATGATGTGGTCGTGAATGACAACGCCCATGGGCTTCGCGGCCGCGACGATCTGCTTGGTCATTTCGATATCGGCACGCGAGGGCGTCGGATCCCCGCTTGGATGGTTATGCACTAGCACGAGGGCGGTGGCGGACAGTTCTAGCGCCCGCTTCACCACCTCGCGCACATAGACCGGCGTGTGATCCACGGTGCCTTCCTGCTGTATCTCGTCGGCAATGATCTGGTTACGCTTGTCCAGAAACAAGATGCGGAACTGCTCCTTGGCCTCAAACGCCATGGCGGCGCGGCAGTAGTCGAGCACACTTTGCCAGGAGGACAGCACCTGCCGTTCCAGCACCTCGCCACGCATCAGTCTCAGCGCAGCAGCGCGCACCAGTTTAATCTCGGTCACGGCTGCATCACCAAGGCCCGGTACTTCGAGCAGCCGATCTTCTGGCGCGTTCATGGCCTCGGCGAAGGTGCCAAAACGTGCGATGATAGCCTTCGCAATGGGCTTTGTGTCCCGGCGCGGCATGGCTCGAAACAGAACCAGCTCGAGCAACTCGTAGTCGGGAAGGGAGTCCGCGCCGCTTTCGCGGAAGCGCTTGCGAAGCCGTTCGCGATGACCGAGATAATGCGGCTTGGCCGCTTCCTCAAAGCCTGTCGTCGCGGAGCTCGTCTTCTCGCCCAAGCCAGTCTTGTCGCTAGAGCTCATGGCGTGAAATTCCAAGTCCTCGGCGCCTCGACGGGCGCACGCCTATGAGCTCACGGGCGGGCGATCGAGCCCTGCGGGCGATAGGGTGAAGATATCGCAGCCCGTGTCCGTGACACCGATCGTGTGCTCGTACTGCGCGGAAAGCGAACGGTCGCGCGTAACAGCGGTCCAGCCGTCGGAAAGAATCTTCACGTGCGGTTTGCCGAGATTGATCATGGGTTCGATCGTGAAGAGCATGCCGGGCTTCAGCGGCAGCCCTTCGCCCGGCTCGCCATAATGCAGAATATTCGGCCGGTCATGAAAGACTTGGCCCAGCCCATGGCCGCAGAAATCGCGAACCACGCCGCAGCGCTCGCTTTCCGCATAGGTCTGGATCGCATGGCCGATATCGCCGGTCGTCGCGCCTGGCTTCACCGCCTCGATCCCTAGCATGAGGGATCTATGCGTGACCTCAAGCAGCCGCTCCGCGGCGCGGGGGATCCTGCCAACCGGGTACATGCGGCTTGAATCCCCATGCCAGCCATCGACGATGAGCGTGACATCGATATTGAGAATATCGCCCTCCCGCAGCGCCCGAGGCCCTGGAATACCGTGGCACACGACATGGTTTAGGGACGTACAGATGGATTTCGGGAAGCCGCGATAATTCAGCGGCGCGGGGGTGGCACCATGAGACATGGCAAAGTCGAAAACCAACGCGTCAAGCGCTTCGGTGGTTACACCCGGTTTCACATGCTCAACGAGCATATCGAGAGCTTCGGCGGTCAGCCGTCCAGCCTTTGCCATACCAGCAAAAGCCTCGGTGCCATGCAGCTTGATGCGACTGTCGCGAGTTGAGCTGCGGGCGATTTCTAGATTGGACATAGGCTCGGGATCATTGGGAGCGATAACACAGCGGCTAGCAGGGAATAGCGCCAGGCTAACAATTAAATGTAGAGTATAAAGGTAATAAGTGGATACCGGCTTTTTGCAGAAATTCGATACCACATTAGTAGTACAACACACGAGTTCCCGTTGTGTTAGAATCGGTCCGCGCTAGGGAGCTTCGGTGAGACCTTTAGCATCTCCGTCCGTTGCGCCGGAGATGGGAATTGGCCGGAGCTGGTCAAGGCCAATCAGGGAAACATTGGCAGCGACGGCCAGAGCTTCAACGCCGATTGCCCTGGCGCGTTGAAAGGCGGCCGCATAGGTGGGATCGAGGTCGTCAGCTAGTGAGAAGGCTTCCGCATCGCCTCGCTGGATGAAATAGACCATGACCGCACGGGCGCCGGCCGCCACCATACCGGATAGCTCAGCGAGATGCTTGGCGCCGCGTGCCGTGACCGAGTCCGGGAACTCGGCCAGCCCCGCCTTGCGCATTAGGTGGACGTTCTTGATCTCCACGTAGCAAGGTGGTCGGCTTTCGTTTTCCAGCAGAATGTCGACCCGGCTGTTGCCGCCATAGCGCACCTCGCGGCGCAAGGAGCCATAGCCCGAAAGCTCTGGGATAAGGCCAGTTTCAATCGCGGCGGCAACCGCGCCGTTGGGGCTCGACGTATTGATCCCAACGAGCACCGGCCCCCTGCCGAGATCGACTTCGATCAATTCCCACGAATAGGCCAGTTTGCGTTTTGGATTGTCAGACTTCGACAGCCAAACCCGTGACCCTTGCGTGGCGAGCCCGAGCATGGAGCCAGGGTTGGCGCAATGCGCTGTGACTGTTTTGCCGGAAAGGAGTTCGACGTCGGACAGAAATCGCTTGTAACGCCTGATCAACCGGCCTTCGACAAGCTGAGACGGGAATCGCATAAGCATGAGGGAACCTAGAAATCCCCTGCCACCGGAGCAAGCGCGACGGTCCCATCATCCCCACTAGACAGGTGCCCAAACTTCCCTTTCACTCCCGGGCATGAACGAGGAAACGAAAGACCCCGAGATGGTGACCGCCGCCCTCGTGGTCATTGGCGAAGAGATACTCTCCGGTCGCACACGAGACACGAACACGCCGTACATCGCCGCCTATCTCGGCAAGGCGGGAATCGCTTTGCGCGAAGTTCGTGTGGTGCCCGACGTCGAAGCGGAAATCGCGGACGCGGTGAACGCCCTGCGAGAACGCTATTCTTATGTGTTCACGACGGGCGGCATCGGGCCAACCCATGATGACGTCACCACGGACGCCATGGGTTTGGCCTTCAATGTCCCCGTCGCCGTCAACGACGAAGCTGTCGAGGCAATGCGCCTGCAATACCGCTCCGAGGATCTGACACCAACGCGACTGCGTATGGCGCGCATCCCCGACGGTGCGGCGCTCATCCACAACGCCGTATCGCGTGCGCCAGGCTACATGATTGGGAACGTTATCGTCATGGCCGGCATTCCGAGCGTTATGCAGGTAATGTTGGATGAGATCCTGCCGCGCCTATCAAAAGGACGCCCGCTGAAGGCTCGTGCTGTGCGTGTGAACGCTCCCGAGAGCGAGGTCGCTACGCCGCTGGCAGCTCTTCAAGCGGATTATGCCGACGTACAGATGGGCTCCTATCCCTTCGTCGAACACCGCCGTTACGGAACCTATCTCGTGCTTCGCTCCGTCGACGATCAAAGGCTTGCGGAAGCGTTTGAGGCGCTATGGGCGATCATTGGTAAGATGGGATTTACAGCAAGCCAGGTCGAAGAGTCTTAACGATAAGCCGCCAACGGTACATTTCGAATCAGTTGGGCCTGGATTCCGCAGGTGTCCAAAGCTGTGGAAACTTTCTGTGCGTTGGCCCCCTAAGCGATCGGCGCGAGCCCATTTTTGACATTCAGGCCGATGCGATTCGCGTAAGCGCCGCGCTGTGTGGTGGCCTTTAACGCAACAAGTCGAGGTTTTCCGTCGCCAGATGGAAAGAACGCTGACGCCAATTGTAAGG
>JASJEH010000121.1 GCA_030064755.1 Methyloceanibacter sp.
CCCCCGGCCCCCCGGGCCCCCCCGCCCCCCCGCCCCCCCCGGGCCCCCGGGGCCCCGGGCCCCCGCCTACTAAAGTAGTAGGGGGCCCCACGGCCCCCCCGCGGACCGGGAGGAGGAGGAGGGGAAGAAAACGCGCCGGCTTCGTTTGTGCACGTCGGTTGCAGCATGTTCGTGGTCGATTTCAGACGGGATCGGGGCCCAAATCACGACTTGCTCAGAGTACATACATGCTCAGCCTTGCAGCCGGCTCAGAACTCCAGTTGCCAGTGGTGTTGAACAAGTCCTTGTGTCAATACAGGGCAGACGCCCCTACACCAGCAATGGGGCACAAGAAGCACAAGTCTTCATCATGCCGCTCGATGTCAAGTTGGCCCTGGCCTGTGATGTTGGTCTCCGTGGCTGTGCCGCAGAGAGTACACAACAAGAAGAAGCGAAAGACGTACAAGAAGGTGAAGAAGCACAAGGACAAGCAGAAGGAGGCGAAGGAGCCGGAGAAGGACGAGGACGGAGAGCAGGAGGAGCAGGAGGAGGAGCAGGAGGAAACACGGAAGACGGGAAAGAAGGCGAAAAAGGATGGACATCTGGGATCCATTGCACTCACGCAGGAACAAGAGTTGGACCAGAAGCTGGAGGTGGAGGAGCAGGAGTCCCCATCTGCAAGCCTTGGTGCCCTGTCATGTGCAAGCTCCTCTGGCACACAGCACCAGTCTCCGTCTTCAAGTTCTCGCAAGCCTTCGTCCTCTACTTCTGCGGCGTCTTCCAGTTCTGTGGCTGAGGAAGCAAGTGTGTGCGCAGGGGCAACCTCGTCACAGCTGCCGGACACAGATGTGAGCGTGTTGCATGGGCAGGCCGAAGAAGAAGAGATGCACGCCTTTGTTGCCACTGCTGCCCAACGGGAAATGAGCGATCATCCTCTGACCCAGCATTACCCTTGCAGTGACGCAGGGTTGGTTTTTGCGGCCTCCGTGGAAATACGTGCCTTTTTGCAGCTCGACCTTGAGAGCGGAGGAACAGCAGCCAGAGATTGGGCCCCGTTGTTGGCCGCAGCATTCCCGGAATGTGTTGGGGAGATGTTGGAGAACATGCTTATGTTTTTGGTGAGGCGTTGCCATGCTCATCGGCAATCTGGCGAGCCAGGCACCCAGTGCATCGAATTTTGGGCAGGCTCAGCAAACTTGACCCTTGAACATATGAGGCAAGGCTTGACTTGCCGGAGGTTCGACAAGGTCTACTCTCCTACACACGATTGCTTACGGCCGGATGGTTTGCGGTTGTGGTTGGATGAATTGTGCCGATCTGCTCCCGGATGCTTGGTGTGGAATGGGACACAATGTTCCAGCTTCGTGGGCTTGTGCAGACACCAGTCGAAGCGACGGGCGAGCAACAACTATCTCGGGGATGAGTCGAGGAGGTTCGTCCAGCAGGGCAACGCTCAGATGCGTGTGGTGAGTCTGATTGTGTTTTTGTCTTCGGTGTTGGACAACAGGGCAGTTCTCGAACAGCCCTCGAGCAGTTGTTTGCCATCGATTGAGCCCTTGTGCTCGGTGCTGAAATTTTCGCGGAGCATGTGCACAACCACATGGTTGGGGTGTTTCGGGGGAGAGACGCCCAAGCCGCTGCAATTATGGCATGTGTGCCCGGCCTATGCTGCGCTCCGTCGCACACGCCCTCCGGGGTGTTTCGGACGCTTGACAGTCAGGAAGGGCCGCAGGTATTCTGGCAAATCCAAGGAGCTCAAGGCCTCACAGGCATACCCTGCTGAGTTCGCACGGGAAGTGGCTCGCATCACAATAGCGAGCCGTGCCACACAGGGCCCTCCGCCACCTCAGCCACAGTAGGGTCCTTGCTTACATGCAGGGCTCGTGCCTTGTTACCGCAGCAGGTGAGCACAATTGTCACCGGCTTGGTCCCTGCCAGGTGTGCGAGTAGTACGCTCTGGCATACGCAAGGCACTCCCACACGTCGGGTCATGCAAAAAGTTGGCAGCATTGCTCCTGCCGGGTGTGCTAGTAGTACGCTTGGTGTGGCCATGTTGTTGCCTTGCTATTGCCAGGTCATCCTTGCGACGACGTGGCACAGAGGCGATAACATGACAAGAGCATGGCAGTAGCACAGCCATGCTATCGCAGGGTCCTCACAATGTTATTGCCGCTGCAGTAAAAAGGCAGTAGCATGGCAATAGCTTGCTGCAACAGCATTGCAACAACGTTGCAGTATCGGCCAGGCAATAGCATGCTATTGCCTTGCCATGTTATTGCCATGCTTTGCCATGTGGTCAACACAGGGCCGGCGGCAAATCAGGGCAAGCACAGTATTGCAGCAGCATCAGGTAAACCTATAGGACAGCCAGCAGCAGCAGGAGCAGCAGCAGCAGCAGTTGCCCTGTATTACCACTGAGGCGCCACACTAGCACGCAGTGGCCCTTGCTTCAATGCAGGGCCGGGGGTGACTTGTTTCGCTTGAGCCGCTCTCGACACTTGCACGTGTGTGCTCGAGCCTCGCCCTCGCAAAAAGGCAGTGATGGCAGCACACTCGGCACGAGTGCCGTGCCTTGATCTTCGCAGGGCGGTTTGGCCTCTGAGGGGCCACACTAGCACAGTGGCCCTTGCTCCCACACAGGGCCAGCAGCGATTGGACCGGGAGCAGGAGGAGCAGGCAGAGGCCAGCAAGCGTGCCAAGTGCACTTACACCTTCGGTGCAAAGGTGTTGGTGCCGGTGCAAGGATGAGTTTCCCCCTCACTCTGAGAGCCGGCCGGGGCACCACGGCCCACAAGGCAGCACGCTCGGCACGAGTGCCGTGCCTTGATCTTCACAGGGGCCACGCTAGCACGCAGTGGCCCTTGCTCCCACGCAGGACCCGCAGCGACGGGACCGGGAGAGGGAGGAGCAGGCAGAGGCCAGCAAGCATGGCAATAACATGGCAACAGCATGGCAATGATATGGCAACAGCATGGCATTATGATGGCAATCACGGCAATCACATGGCAATAGCATGGCAATGATATGGCAAACACAAGGCCAAGTCATTGCCATGTTATTGCCATGTTATTGCCAAAATATCGCCATGTTATTCTATCGCTACTGCCATGCTCTGGCCACTATAGCCATGCTATTGCAATGTTGTTGCCATGCTCTTATCATGTCATTGCATTGGCCCTTGCTATTGCAACTTTGTTGCCCGGCTATTGCACTCGTCGTTGCCATTTTATTGCCATGCCGTCGCCATGCCACCACGCCACCCCGCCAGCTTCATCGCCGTGTCCGGCCCAAACGCCAGGACCCGCACCTCGCACCGGGCCATGTGCTTTTGCACGGAGGGCTCTTGCACCAACGCAGAGCTTTCGCTTGCTCGCCTCAGGTGCCTGGGCCATGAACAGCACGGGGCTTCAGCGCAAGACCGTGGACGAGGACCCCCAAGCTCTGCCTGGGTCGCAGGTCTATCTCGAGGCATCGGGGCGAGTGTGGCACGACTTGAGGTTCGTGCACGTGTCGTTGGCGAATCATGGGCTGAACAGGCCATGGAAGTGGTACCGGGAAGACTTGAAGAGGGTATGGCGACAAGCAGAGGTTGAGGGAACACACTTTCACCTCAATGTTGCGCCTGTGTCTTGCATCAGCAACATCTGCACCTCCTTCGCCTTGGTCATCGCGCTCTGGCTTCAAGTAGGAAGCTCTCGAGCAGGACACGTGGCACACGCGTGTGCAGCATGGTTGCGGGCCATGTGCCTGCGTGCGGCTGAGACCTACAGGGCTCTTGCACCAACGCAGAGCTTTCGCTTGCTCACGCTCGGAGAGGTTTCCTTGGATGTTCGTGGCGGGGTTCGGGTGAGTGGCTGGCGATCCCTAGTCGAAGCTCGGCACCCGTGCACTCGCGTATCGTGGACTCGGCTATGGTCGGCGATGCATCAGGGCGGCTTCCTCGCCAACGATTGGAGCCAAGACGAGCACCACTTGGCCGATGTGGTGCGCTTCGTCTTGTTGTATCGGAAGATACGTGCTTCGCAGAACAAGACAGACGGAGTCATGACACGAAGAGCCTTGGATGCCTTGCGTGATGCTCTGGCCACGTATCTTGGAGCAGCCCTGGACACGTACATCGTACGGGTGTATTTGCCTTGCAGAGAGGACAAGCCACCTCCAGCCCTGATCTCTCCCAAGAAGAATGTTGTTTCCCGGAGGTACGTCCAGGTTCAGCCCGCAGCGATTTGGGATTTGTTTTCCCAATCCTTGGAGTCTGGTGCCAGTGTTGAGCAGATCACAGTGGTCAGAGGTCAAGACACACATATGGGATGTCATGAATCACGTGCATTAATGTGGCTCGCCAAGAACGTGGAGATGTACAGACATCGGCGGCATTTGGCTTTTGACCGTGTCCATCACTTGAACATCGTTGCGGACCCATCCACACACAACAAACAAGAAACGATGGCTTCCATCGTTTGGTCTTGGCAGGCGCAAGTGGCGGCGCATGGTGACTTGCAGATACTCCCCGAGTCGAAGAAGGTACTTCCCTCAGAGCAGGATCTCCCCGAGAGCATCAGCAACCTTCTCGCCAATGGGCGTTTGCAGAGAGTGGCGACCTTCCGCCAACTTCAAGCCCTATCCAATGTGATCCGGTCTTTGGGCCACTGGCAAGGCTTGGAAGACTTCAAGTTGCCAAGCGATTGGAGTGCAGTGAGACCCATCGAGCCAGACCAGGTCCGTGTGGTGCAAGAAGGGGCGATGTTCAATCGAGCCCTACTCGTCAACACGCAAACACGGCAGAAAAAACAATTTTGCCAGACAGTGTCTTTGAGTCTGAGGGTGCCCCCCTTGCAGCTACGCAGGGCATCAATTTGCTGGTGCTGGGGCTTGACCAAGGCTCCATAGGGGCAGCTGGATATGCTTATTCCGATTCTATCGGAGCTCTCATCCATTGCAAGTGGGACAAATTCCACAGGATCATCCGTGACATCAACCTGGCAGTGGAGCACTCTTGCCACGGGTTGTTCTTGAAAACACGATTGTTCACGTCGTATCTTTGGGGAATTAACCAGAAGCCTTTCGGAACAGGCTTGTTCTTATCACAGAAAAAGCACATCTTGAATGTATTCCTTGCAACATGTTCGATCGACTCGCCCGTCTGGAGGAAATACGTTTCCCGCATAGCCCTTTCTGTCGGGATTGTCGTGTCCACACAGGAGGACGAACAATCATTGTTTGAGCGGCTGCCTGATCTGGCAAGATCTTGGCGTTCTTCGTTGGATATTTCAAAGTTGGGCCGCTGGTTCTCTTGGAATGGTTGCGCGGAGGAACAGTTGGGCGAGTACTGGATAAGCAAGATGCTCTTGGAGTTTCATCAGGAGGACATACCCGACCCAGACGAGCATCCAGTTGCCTTTGACGACTTATTAGGTGCAGCACGGGCAAAGACGCCACAAGCGGAGCTGGCTGCACTTAAGGCAGCCAATGGTGGCCTCCGGCTCGCCTATCGCCTGATGACGACCAAGCTCTGGCAACACGCAAAGATTCTGTACATCGTCACTCGGGTTTGTTGGTCATGGTACAGCAGACAGGTGAAGCGTGTCCGGCAGCCCATAGACAATGTGTCATTGACCCTTGCTGCCACGCAGGGTGCGTGGCATGCCGATCGCCAGTTATCAGGTACCTTTCGGGATGCTTTGCTGGATAGTCAGAGTCTGTCGTACATGGGCATTCCCTTGGGCACGTCGCTCTTGTCGGACCGGCTGCTCGAGCTGACGTGGACCTTGGTTGGAAGGCGAGCATGGTCATTGGCAGCACGGTACCATGGTCCTCCGGAGTGTTACGCGGGTTTGTTGTCTTCGTGCCCTTCGGCTCAACATTGGGCTGTCGACAAACTCAGGGCAGATTGGAAGGTGCTGTTGTCTTTGGAGTTGCATCGGCTCAAAAACAGGGTCGCAGACCGTCTGTGGAAGGACATCCACTTTGCACGAAACATGCCTGTCCGTGTGGTCTTCGTGCTGTTCGAGGCAGGGAAGTTCGAGCCCAATTTCCCTGCGGGCCAGCACTGGCCTGGGCCTCAGTGACGGCAGTGATGCAGCAATGTTCTGGGCTAGATGCCGGTGTGTTCTTACAATTGGCCCTTCCAGAGCTCGTTTTGGAGACTTGTCTTCAATTTGCAAGGATATCGTCTTGTGTTTGTTGTTTGCCTTGTCGTTGCCACGTGACCCTGTCATCGCCGTGACCACGTTGTTTGCTTGGCCACAGCCATGTTTGCTAAGGCTACGTGGCTTGTTGGAAGTCCTCCCCGACAACAAAATCATCGAGGAGGTGCATCACGGGCTGAAGCAGGACGCCAAGAAGACGCAAAAATCACAGCGGAGGGTAGCACGACAGCAGGCTGTCGCGGCCTCAACGCCGGTCCTGTCCACGAGGGACATCACTCACTCCGCCCGTGTGACAAAGGAGTGGTGGATCCAGCACTTCAGCTCCACCAAGGCCACGGGATGCAGGAGCAAGCATTACTCTGTCAAGCATAAGATGCCGAGGGTGTGGACCAAGGTTATGGGGCCGAAGACGTGGCCAACAGTATCGGAGATTGTCAGTCACACTGGTGTTGCAGCATGGCAGTGGCTGCAGGTGGGGTACTCGCAGGCCCGGGCCCTTGCAGCCACGCAGGGTCGAGCATTACCTGGATTGGATGCTGCTTTGTTCTCACGACTGGTTCGAGCAGATTTCATCCTGGAGAGTGTGGACAGCCAGGTCTTGGGGGCGAGCTTGGGCAACGCTTCATGGGCTGTGCTATTATACCCGTTGGACGTCATCCATCATCGAGAGTCGGGTTGGCGGACATTTGGTTTCTGCCGGTCCACACAAGCGAAGACATTTTTTGTCCACGTGACGGACCCCAGACTTTGGCAGGTCATCCCATACCGGAGTCAGACGGACGATTGTGGCGTCACCTTGGAACAAGTTGCAGATCCTGAGCCCTTGATCCAGGCTTCCCTACGGCAATGCCAGTGTTTGGCCGACGACCTTTTGGTGTCGATCGCTGCATTGTTGGGCGTGGGCTCGGAGGCAGACGCACGCCTAACCTTGTTGGGAAGCCTTGCTCGGAGAATCTCGGAAGGAGATGAAGCATTTGTAGCTGCAGTACTCGACCGGGAAAAGAGTGCTCCGACTACGGCCGTGGCAACATTGCTCGGGGATCCCGTCTTCGAGGCAGCTTACCAGGAAATGCCAGATGATGACAAACAAGAGTTCCCTGAGGTACGCAAGGAGCAAGCCAGGAACCGTGTCCGACAGCACGTAGCGGACCGTAAAAGGCAAGCAGCACGTGCCAGGCATGCAGCACCCTTGCTCCCACGCAGGGTTCGGCACAGAGCAGGGCCGGTGGCCGGGGACCCTGAGCCCACGGCCCCGGTCTCTGCCCTTCCCGAGGTGGTGCCGGCCCCTGCACCGGCGGTGGTGCCGGCCCTTGCACCGGTGGTGGTGCCGGCCCTTGCACCGGAGGTGGTGCCGGCCCCCGCAGTGCTGCCGCCACCACTGCCACCACCACTGCCGGGCAGAATCCCAAGAGGTCAACCGTGGGATCGACCGCAGAGATTTTGGACTGCTCGAACTCACCGTCGGGGCAACTTCCAGGCAGTGCTGCCAGTGCCCCTTGTGTCTACACAGGGCAGCTTCACGTAGGTATTGCTCGCGGGGAAGCGCAGTGGTTGCGTGCTGCGTGGGGAACCGGCTGCACAGTCACATGGGGGCAGCGGCTGCGCAGAAATGGCCATGGCAAGGGATGGATGGGGGAGAGG
>JASJEH010000119.1 GCA_030064755.1 Methyloceanibacter sp.
ACTTCTGAGATATGGCCGTATAGGGCGGCATGTCGAAGTACCAATCGGCCTTCGGGTAATGACCTGCCCGATAGGGATAGGCCGGGAAGATCGGCCACACTTCCGGTTCGACCAATTCAGCATAGTCGGCATAACCAAGTGCGAGGCCACGCTGGCTTGCATAGCCCTTGCGCCCGCGCCAGACCACGCCGCACCACCCCTCGCGGCAGCCTTTGACCTTTACCGGGGAGCCCGCAGGCATGGTCGCGATCCGGGCATAGCCGGTTCCGGGGCCATCGCGCAGGTTCAGCGCGGTCGCCGTTGTCGCGTCCTTCGCCTGGGCGGCACCCGCCCCCAGCAAAAGGCCAATCAGTCCAGCAAACGCAGTCCGAAGTACGCAGCCCATAAGTCCCACCCGTTCTGCCCGCGAGGAACGCGAGTCTGAGCCGGCATAGTGGCATAGGACTGTTGGGAATTCAGCCTTCGTTGCAGCCAAAGACCATAATGACCGCCGAGCTGGTGCAAGGATGCAACGGTCTGTACGACGCGCCGACCGCAGGGATTCAGCGAATCCTTTGAAGTGGTTGGCTAGTGGGCCTTAAGAAGACGATTCAGCCTCTGCGAGGGTGGATGCCGCCGCCGCCGCAAGCCAGCCCGTGTCCGTGCCGATGGCCACCACGTCCCAGCCTTCCTTGATGCGTGGCTTCGCGAACTCGATATCGTTGCAGAAGATCAGCGTCATCACGCCGTTCTCCCGGGCCTTGGCCAGGACTTCCTGACCGGCCCCCAGGACCTCCTTCGCCCAGATATCGATACGGCCGGTCAAGGCCACGGACAGGTCATTCGGACCGAAACAGACCATGTCCACGCCTTTGAGGCTGAGGATCGCGTCCAGATCGGCAAGCGCGCCCTTGGTCTCGATTTGAGGGCAGGCAATCGTGAACCGGTTGGCGGTTTTGAAGTAGTCGCCCGAGACCCCGATTTTGGCCCGGTAGGGCCCCCAGCTGCGGTTCCCTCTGGGCGGAAACTTCACCGCCCGCACGAAGCTCTCGGCCTCGGCCACATTCTCGATGAGCGGGCACATGATCCCTTGGGCGCCGGCGTCCAGGGCCCGGCCCACGAGCCCAGGATCGTTGTTGGCGACCCGGACGATTGCGGGCAATCCGGCGGCCTTGGCGGCGGTCAGGCAGGCCAGCATCGTGTCGTTGCCGCCGGCGCCGTGCTGCTGATCGATGGTAACGCAATCCCAGCCTGCATCGCCGATCAACTCGATGGCGAGTGGATTGTTCATCATCAGCCATGCGTTGAAGAGCGTCTGCTGCTTCCGCGCGGCGCTTCGGAAGAGATCCTTGGCCATGGTCCTGCTCATTTTGCCCGAACGACTGGGGCTGTAACGACTGGGGCTGAACGACTGAGCCTCGAAGGCCCCTATCAAGCCCCAGTAGCCTCAGAAGAGGGCCCTACGCCTTGGCTTCGGCTTCGATTTGGCGCACGGCCTCAACCATAAGGTCGGCCATCGCGCGGCGAATCTGATGATCGGACTGCTCGACGCTCTTGCCATCGAAATCGCCGCGAATCTTGCGGAAAACGTCCTCCTCGCCCGGCTCCTCCAGGTCTGCCTTCACCACCTCGCGGGCGTAGGCTTGCGCATCGTCCCCCGAAAGACCGAGCTTTTCTGCGGCCCACAGGCCCAGAAGCTTGTTTCGGCGGGCCGTGGCCTTGAACTGCAGCTCCTCGTCGAGAGCAAATTTCTTCTCGTAGCCCTTTTCGCGATCGTCAAAGCTCGTCATCGGCGCGACCTCCAAAAGCCCCGCCAAACGCGGAGCACCATCTCTAAAATTATGGGGGGAAACCCGGCTTTCAAGGGCGGGTGATACCCAAGAAGCCGGCGCAAATCAACAAATCCTGGAAGCCCGCCAAAAGGCGTTGCACGGGTTCCCGGCCCGTTGTACCCCCTCGCCCCATGGGCTAGTCTCGATACGAGATTTCTATATCGATTCCAGCGATGGCGATTTGAGACGCAACGCGCGGTCTTGGGGTGCACCCGTTTCCCGCGCACTCGGCGTTTGACAGTCGTATGCAGCTCTATGAGGACAAGAAAATGAACCGTCGCCGGCGCGTTTACGAAGGCAAGGCCAAGATTCTCTACGAAGGACCGGAGCCAGGCACGCTCGTTCAGCACTTCAAGGACGACGCAACCGCCTTCAACAACAAGAAACACGACCGTATTGAGGGCAAGGGCGTCCTCAACAACCGCATATCGGAGTACATCTTCGAGCGGCTGAACGAAATCGGCGTGCCCACCCATTTCATGAAGCGCCTGAACATGCGCGAGCAGCTCATCCGCGAGGTCGAGATCATTCCGCTCGAAGTGGTGATCCGTAACGTCGCGGCCGGCTCGCTATCGAAGCGCTTGGGACTCGAAGAAGGAACCACCCTGCCCCGCTCGATCGTCGAGTTCTATTACAAGGCCGACGAGTTGAACGACCCGATGGTCTCCGAAGAACACATCACGGCCTTCGGCTGGGCGTCACCACCAGAGCTCGACGACATGATGTCGCTCGCGCTGCGCATCAACGACTTCCTTACCGGACTGTTCCTTGGCGTCGGCATTCGGCTTGTGGACTTCAAGATGGAGTTCGGCCGCCTCTGGGAAGGCGATCAGATGCGTATCGTCCTCGCCGACGAGATTTCGCCAGATTGCTGCCGCCTGTGGGACATCGAGACACAGAATAAGCTCGACAAAGACAGGTTCCGGCGCGATCTGGGCGGTCTGGTAGAGGCTTATCAGGAGGTCGCGCGCCGTCTTGGTCTCTTCACGGAGAACCCTGCCGCTGGCGGCAGCGGTCCTGTTCTGGTGCAGTCCAACTAGACGCCGGGCCCCGCACGGAAAAGACGAAGAAGGAAGCCATGAAGGCACGCATTACCATCACGCTGAAACCCGGCGTGCTCGATCCGCAAGGCAAGGCCATAGAAGGCGCGTTGCATGCTTTGGGCTTTGGCGGCGTCGAGGGTGTCCGCCAGGGAAAGTTCATTGAGGTCGAGGTCGCCGAAAACGATCCAACGCGCGCCCGCGAAGAAATCGAGCGCATGTGTAAGCAGCTTCTCGCCAACACCATCATTGAGAACTACGCCTATGAGCTCGAGGCGGCGTAACTGGCGCGCGCACTGCGCGCCCGAAACCCTCTCCAGCAGAAGAGAGGCCCTTCGAGATTCATGAGAGCGAACGTCATCGTTTTTCCGGGCTCGAACTGTGACCGCGACGCAGCCGTGGCTTTGCAGAGTGCCATGAGCGCCGCGGGCAACATGATGTCTGCGCCAAAGATGGTGTGGCACGGCGACTCGGAGCTGCCTGAGAGCGATTTGATCCTGGTGCCCGGTGGGTTCTCCTACGGCGACTATCTGCGCTCCGGCGCTATGGCAGCGCACTCGCCGGTCATGCGCGAAGTTGTGCGACAGGCGAAGGGCGGCACGCCAGTTCTCGGCATCTGCAACGGCTTTCAGGTCCTCACCGAGGCCGGGCTTCTTCCCGGCGTGCTGATGCGCAACGCCAGTCTTCGTTTCGTCTGCAAAGATGTGTATTTGCGCGTCGAGCGCGACGACACGGCTTTCGCTGGCCATTACAAGAAGGACCAGGTGGTGCGTATTCCAATCGCCCATAAGGATGGGTGCTACTTCGCGGATCCCAGCACGATGTATCTCCTCGAGAACGAAGACCGCATCGCATTCCGGTATTGCGAAGAGGACGGCACGATCACAGACGCCGCCAACCCCAACGGCTCGTCGGCCAACATCGCCGGCATTTACAACGAGACGGGCACCGTGCTTGGCATGATGCCCCACCCCGAGCGGCTTATCGACCCGGCTCTGTCCGGTACGGACGGCGCCAAAATGTTCTCCTCCCTCGTGGAGAAACTCCATTGAGTGGGGCAGCGAATGTGGCGGCCGAGACACCGGCTCTTTCGGAAGAACTTGTTGCCGAGCACGGCATCAGTCCGGACGAGTATGAGCGCCTTCTGAAAGAGCTTGGACGCGAGCCTACACTGACAGAGTTGGGCGTGTTCTCCGTCATGTGGTCGGAGCATTGTTCCTACAAATCCTCGCGGGTGTGGCTGAAGAAACTGCCGACCTCCGGCCCGCAAGTCATCCAGGGTCCGGGCGAAAACGCAGGCGTCGTTAGCCTTGGAGACGGTCAGGCGGCGGTCTTCAAGATGGAGAGCCACAACCACCCCTCCTACATCGAGCCCTATCAGGGCGCGGCCACTGGCGTCGGCGGCATCATGCGGGACGTCTTCACCATGGGGGCGCGGCCCATCGCTAACATGAACGCGTTGCGGTTCGGCAGCCCAAGCCACCCCAAAACTCGGCATCTCGTTGCAGGCGTTGTGTCTGGCATCGGCGACTATGGCAACTGCATGGGCGTGCCCACGATTGGCGGCGAGACGAATTTCGATCCTCGGTACAACGACAACATCCTGGTCAACGCCATGTGCGTAGGTCTTGTAGACGCAGACCGCATCTTCAAGTCCGCGGCCAAGGGTGTTGGTCTCCCTGTCGTCTATGTGGGCTCCAAGACCGGCCGCGACGGCATACACGGCGCAACCATGGCCTCGGCCGAGTTCGACGAGAGCTCCGAGGAGAAGCGTCCGACCGTTCAAGTCGGTGACCCCTTTACAGAGAAGCTGCTCCTTGAAGCCTGCCTTGAGCTGATGAACGAGGACGTCATCGTCGCCATCCAAGACATGGGTGCGGCGGGTCTGACGTCGTCGTCGGTCGAGATGGCCGACAAGGGCGGCGTTGGTATTGATCTCGATCTCGATAGGGTGCCCATGCGCGAAGAAGGCATGACCGCCTATGAGATGCTGCTGTCGGAGAGCCAAGAGCGCATGCTCATGGTGCTGAAGCCAGGATCCGAGCCCGTCGCCGAGCGCATCTTCAAGAAGTGGGAGCTGGACTTCGCCGTCATAGGCAAGACGACGGACACGGGACACTTTGTGGCGCGCCATAACGGCGCGGTGGAAGCGGACATCCCGCTACCCGCGCTCGCCCATGCGGCACCGGTCTATGAACGTCCCTATGAGAAACGCGATCCGCTGCCGACCATTGCGGCTGAGGATGTCACGGCGCCGCCCAGCATCTTGAACGCGCTGGAGCGCCTTCTCGGTTCGCCCCATCTCTCATCACGGCGGTGGATCTACGAGCAATATGACCACATGGTCATGGGTGACACGGTACAGCGCCCCGGTGGGGATTCAGGCGTTGTTCGGGTGCACGGAACAAACAAGGGGCTCGCGGTCTCGTGCGACGTAACGCCCCGCTATTGCGCGGCCGATCCTTACGAAGGCGGCAAACAAGCCGTCGCCGAGTGCTGGCGCAATCTGACCGCGACCGGTGCTAAGCCGCTGGCGATTACGGACTGTCTGAACTTCGGCAACCCCGAACGCCCGGAGATCATGGGCGAGTTCGTGGGCGCGATCGAGGGCATGGCGGAGGCCTGCAAGGTTTTTCATTTCCCCGTCGTGTCCGGGAATGTGTCGCTCTACAACGAGACCAACGGCGTTGCGATTCCGCCCACGCCGGCCGTCGGCGGCGTCGGGCTGATCGCGGATATCGCCGAAATGTCGGACATTGCGTTGAAGGCTGACGGGGATGTGATCTTGCTGCTTGGCAAGGAGACTGGCCATCTCGGCCAATCGATCTATATGACAGTAATGGAAGATCGCTTGGACGGCGCGCCGCCACCTGTTGATCTCGCGAGCGAACGCATAGTCGGCGACTTGGTACGCGGACTCATCAAGGCCCGCACCGTCGACGCGGTTCATGATTGCGGTGACGGCGGACTGCTTGTGGCGATTGCTGAAATGGCGCTCGCCGGGAAACGCGGTGTGGCGCTGGAGGCGCCACCCGAGGACTTGCCGGCCCATGCGGTCTGGTTCGGCGAAGATCAAGCCCGGTATGTGGTCGCGGCAACGCCTGACAAGGTCAATACGATTAAGGATGTGGCCGCCATCTATAACGTGCCTGTCCGGGTGCTCGGAACGGTTGGCGAAGACACGATAACTCTGCCTGGTGAAGCCCCACTTCCGCTCGGGATGCTGCGGGCGGCCTATGAAGATTGGTTGCCGCGCTTTATGACGCGAGGATAAGATCGCGGTCCGTCGCCAATTGGTGTGGACCCTAGATAGGAGTGACTGACATGGCGATGGCCGCCACGGATATTGAGCGCCTGATTCTTGAGCGCTTTCCCGACGCGAAGATTGAGATCAAAGACTTGGCGGGTGATGGGGACCACTACGCGGCTTCCGTCGTGTCGGAGGAGTTTCGCGGAAAGTCTCGCGTGCAGCAGCATCAAATGGTCTATGAAGCCCTTAAGGGCAATATGGGAGATGCGCTTCACGCGCTCGCCCTGACAACTTCCGCCCCCCCGCAATAAACGTTCGAGAGAGGACACCAGCCATGACCGACCAAGACGTCAACGACTGGATCAACAAGAAGATCGCCAACAACGACATCGTGCTGTTCATGAAAGGTACGAAGTCCATGCCGCAATGCGGCTTCTCCATGCAAGTGGCTCAGATCCTGAACCATCTCGGCGTGGAATTCGAAGATATCAATGTCCTTGAGGATATGAGCGTGCGCGAAGGCATTAAGACCTTCTCCAACTGGCCGACAATTCCCCAGCTCTATGTCAAAGGTGAGTTCGTGGGCGGTTGCGATATCGTGCGCGAAATGTTCGAGGCTGGCGAACTGCAGGACATGCTCAAGGACAAGGGTATCGCCAGCAATGCGGATATCCAGACGGCATAGTCCAACCCGCACGTTTCGAATGGATAACTCGATCCGGGAGCCTCGGCTCCCGGGTTTTTCATACTCCCGCTTCACAAGCGACCCGGCTTGATCCGGCTCGCAGACGACCTATGCTCGGGACTGAGTTGGTTCGGCCCGAACAATGGAGGGTATCGCCTTGATCGATTGGGAGTTGAAGGGCGTCGAGTTTGCCAATTGCAATTGTGACTACGGTTGTCCCTGCCAGTTCAACGCGCTTCCGACCCATGGTGATTGCCACTCGATTGCCGCCTATCGTGTCGACGAAGGCCATTTCGGCGATGTCGACATTAGTGGCCTGAATGCGATTGGCGTTTATTGGTGGCCCGAGGCCATTCACTTCGGCAATGGACGGACTCTTCTTATTGTCGATGAGCGTGCGAGTGAAGCACAGCGCAGCGCCCTGCTCTCGATCCTGAACGGCGAGCACACCGAGCCCGGGAAGACGATCTGGAATGTGATCGCAGCGACCTTCTCCGAAGTGCTGCCGCCTGAGTTTCGGCCCATCCAAGTCGACATCGATGTCGAGGCGCGAACCGGAACAGTGAAAGTGGATGACGTCATTAAGATGCACGGAGAGCCCATCCGCAACCCAGTCACCGGCGAACCATATCGAGCACGGATCGATTTACCGGACGGATTCGAGTATACCATCGCCGAGATGGGTAGCGGATCCTCGACATCGACTGGCCCAATCCCGATGACCCTGGAGAACAGCTATGGCCAGTTCGCCCACCTTCATCTAACCAACTCGGGCGTTGTCCACCCCTAACGCAGCTGCACCCGCGATGCTTGAAGCTCTCCTTCGCCGGGAAAACGCGGTTATCGCGGGCGCCTTGCTCGTCCTGATCGTCCTCGCTTGGATTGCCATGTTGGCTGGCGCCGGGACGGGTATGAGTGTGATCGCCATGAGCGGCTGGTGGCTGCCCATGTCGCTGCCGGCCGGAGAGAGCTGGCCCTGGACCCCCTATTACTGGCTGATCGCCTTCGTCATGTGGGCCGTGATGATGGTGGCAATGATGCTGCCCTCGGCGGCCCCTATGGTGCTGCTCTACGGCCGGGTGGTCCGGCGGGCAGACGAGCAAGCAGGAACCGCCGATGCACCGCTTTCCGTCGCATCATTCGTCGGTGGCTATCTCACCTTTTGGATTCTTTTCAGCGCCTTGGCTGTGGTGCTTCAGTTCGTATTGGAGCGTTCGGGGCTGATGACGATGATGATGAGTTCGCGCAGCGCCGTCCTGTCGGGTGCACTCCTTATTGC